>JAITJY010000007.1 GCA_031278675.1 Bifidobacteriaceae bacterium | reverse complement strand
TAACCAGTTGAAGAATGGAGCGCCGTGATGAGTTCGGACAAGCCCAAGAGGATTCCGCAGTCCCAGCGGAACTTGCAGGTGAGGGCAGAGCTCCAGCCCAATGGGCTGGGTTTGCTGCTTGCTTGGGCGCAGGCGAAGCGGGCGCTGGATGCCGGGACCCCGGAATTGATTGTCAAGAATCCTTGGCGCCCGACCCGCCCGGATGGCAGCGACGGTAAAGCCGTCCCAGATCCCGAGTCGCTTCCCGCGTTGACCAGGCAGATCGTCGCCACCTACGCCACCGGGATCACGCAGCAGCAAGTCGCGGGCAAGTTCCATCTCCATGTGCAGACGGTGCGGCGGCACCTGAGGCTGGCGGGCGCACCGGCTCGGAATCGTCAATCGCCATTGGGCGACGCGCAACTTGCCGAGGCCAAATCGCTGCTGGATGGCGGCGTGTCGGTCCGCAGGCTCGGCATCCTGTTCGGCATGGCGCACACCACCATCGCCCGGCTGCTTCGCGACTACGAACTGAGAGTCGCTCCTCGCGACACTGCCGGTGAGATCGAGCTAGGCGGCTTGTCCATCGACCGGGAAGTGTTCAGGAAGGCTTTCATCAATCCCGACCCGGCGGCGGATCGAATCCACCGCCTGGCCGAGTTCGCGAGGGAGCAGGAGGCGGCCTCAGCGGTGGGAGACGACCTGTCCCGAGAAGTGACCGAGCAGCCGACGCCAAATGGCCTCGCGGGCAGGCGTCTCCTGCGTCCCGATCTGCTTGCCAAGCGGGCCGTGGAACTCGATGGCCAGGGCTGGTCGTACCGGAGGATCGCCCGAGAGTTGGGAGTGGCCCACTCGACCGTGCGCAAGTGGGTCATCCATGAGCACGGGGGTAGCAGGGACTGGATCGGCAGTGGTGAGGGTGGTGCGCAATAGCGAACTGAGTATCGCCTGCCAGACGCAAAACGTGGTGGCACGGGTGCATTCTTGAACCGATTTAGCACCAACAATCCGGCCTGGGCACCTTTGTTCCGGCAATGGCGAACCACTCGTCAATGCCTTCCGACAAGGGAAAACGCTCGCAAAACGCACCATAGGCACACAAAAAACCAGGGTCCTTGCTCGTCCAGTTCCAGAACGTTGCCCCCAAGGCTCGGACGTTGCGAAATGCCTTGTCAGGGCGGGAAAACGAGGGGGTCGCGGAGGCCTCCGACGAGGCCGTTGGAGACGCTAGGGGGCCGATCCGGCGGGGAACCTGGTCGACTAGAACGTCGCGCACGTCTCAAATGGAGCGGACGCTCGTGGACGAGTACGAGGCGGGTGAGACAGCGCGGGGACTGGCGCGGAAACACGGTGTGCATCGCAGCACGGTGGCGAGGAAGCTCCGGCAAGCAGGTGTCGAGACGGGGCAACGCAAGCTGTCCGGGTCCCATGAACTGGTGGCCGAAATCCAGGAGCTTCGAGTTCAGGGGCTGTAGCTCCGGCAGATCGCCAGGCGGGTCGGAGTATCGCATCCCTCGGTTCACCGTCTCCTCGGCGCAATCTAGCGAGTGTCGGCCGTGGACGATGGCGTCGGCGCGTTCCACGCGAACAAACTCCCAACTGCCGACCGAAGCTCGATGCCCGGCAGGACTCAGCCGACCGTTTCAGGACGCTTGCCCGGGCGCTCATCTGGCGGTGTCGTGACTCTGACCGGCAAGGGTTGTTTGGGGTCGGGCATCCGCGCTTCGATCCTCTTCAGGCGCTCGGATAGGTCGTGGAGGGTCCCCGTGGGAATTGCCAATGAGTGGATCATGTCCGCGAGGTCGATGTCGTACTCGAAAGTGGACACAGGGCCGTTCGGGCCGTTGGCGTCGATAGTGAAGTGATGGACTGTGTGTGCCCCCTCGGGCAGCAGTTTCTTCCATTCGGCTGCCACGAATAGCAGCCAGCGCAGTTCCCGGCCAGGTGCCAGCGACGAGAGACCGCGCCGTAGCTGCTGTTGGCAGGTTTCGTGTTGTCCATCATTGGTCTTTCCGGGAAGTGGCGGGGTTATGGCGACGCGCACATTGGTGGCTGTCGTCGGGCCGGAATTGCCAACAACCAACTCGATGGTCTGCCCGTTGTGTTGGTTGCCGCGCACGTCAGCCCAGACCATTGGTTGCGCGGCTTCCTGAGCCAACTGCCGCTGAAGCTCGGTTTGGGCGCGTGCAGCGTCAGCGGCGCGTTTGGCCGGCATCAATGAGAGAAATGCTGCCGCGCTGCCCGCGGCTGCCACGACCACGCCCGCCCATGCGATGAGAACTCCGGTATCCATGGCTGTCAGCCTATGTGGTAGGTCTGACACAGTGGTCGTGTCAGCATTCGTGGCGTTCGCGGTGCTCCCGTTCTTCGGTGGAGTAGGTCAGGAAGCATTTCGGGCACGTGTCGGGAGTCTCATCGAGGACGCACGCGCACTCACCACATGCGGGGCACTTCCATTCCTGACAAACCCCGCAGCGGACAGTTGTTGAGGTCACCTCGAACGTCTTCTCGCAAGCCGGGTTCGAGCATTCTGCTCGCGATTTGCTCCATCGCGCTGGTCCGAACCGGTGCTGTCGGGTGATGACAGCCACGCCGAGCCCGCCTGCGTCGTCCAGGGCAAGGTCGGCTTGAAGGTTGTCTTGGGTCCAGCCGGAGAGCGCGACCACGCCATCCGACATGGAAGCCTTGATCTGCCGCATGTCGCTGTCAGACGCTCGCGCGAACAAGCCAGCCAAGTCAGGTTGGACGCTGTTGCGGGCGGGGTGAGGCAAGTCTTCGCTGGTGGTCGCAGTGAATAGCACTTTGCCGGTGGAATCCACCAACGCGACCGCGTAGCGCGCCTCACGGCTAGCCAAGTCTGTTACACGGCGGATCAGAGCCCAATGCGATGCGCGGGTTTCCGCGGCGAGGGCGAGGATTTCAACCGCACGGGGAACTTCGCTCTCAAAAGTGAACAAGTCTCGTGGAAGGAGGGCCTGGGCGGCGAAGCTGTCAGCGACGGACTCCTTGGCCTTCTTCCTGTGGTTCTTCGGCTGATAGGAGGCCAGCGCGTTCACCCATTCCGGGCAAGAGGCTTGGACGTGGTGACCGTACTCATGGAGCAGGGTGAACCAGTCTCGCCCATCGTTTCCCGAGCTTGTAAGCGAAATCGTGGAGTTGCGGCTGTCGTAATAGCCCAAGAGCTGGCAGTCGCGGCCCGCGAGGCTATCGTCCGACGGCACGACTGTGACTCCAGCCTTCGTTACAGCCGACCAGGGGTCGTCGCAGAGCATTTGCTGGCTGGTCCCCCAACGCTCGCCCTGCCAGTCGATCAGGCGGCCCGCGGCGGACTGCCACCTGCGAGCGGCAAGATCCCCGGCCAACCCTCCTGTCATTGGTGTGCCTTGTCATCGGGGGCGGCCCAGGACATGAGCCTGTCGATGGCCGCTTGCATCAATCCATCGGGTGCAGTCGAGCGGGCTGCGAGGGCGAATTCCGCTCGGATGGCATCACGGGTTTCGGCTTCGCCCAAACCGAGGTGGTCAGCGAGCCGCAGAACCGACCGCTTCCAGCGCGGAGCCGCTTGCTCCAGCGCATCCGCGTCGCTGGGCGGTTCGAGCAGGTCGAGAGGGTCCTCGACCCCTGCTGCGCTGGCCAGCGCGGAAATCTGCTCAGCGGTCGGGAACTGGGTCTGCTCGAATAGGCCGCTGATCTCTCGCGTCTGCAAGCCCAGTATCTGCGCCACTCTTGCGGCGTCGAGGTTGTTGGCGGCGAGGGCGTCGGTGCTCAGGGGCATTGCGCCGATGGTCAGCGGAGGCCACGCATTCCAGCAGATCGCGTTCCAAAGCCCGATCATCGCGTCATCGGCATCCTCCGCATCGACGCTGTCAACACACTCCGGGGCGTACCGCAACGATGCTGGCAGCGGATTGCCCGCCTCAACCGCGTCCTCAATCAACGCCATCGTCTTGGCCGACCAGACTCGACCGAGAGGGCGGTCCAACAGGTGGAGCCCAACAGGCATCTCCCGTGAGGGCCACACCGCCAGTTTCGTTCCGAACGATGCTGGCCCGGCAATCACTGCCGGGCGGAACGCGAATTGTTCCGCCAAAGTGACCGGCCACATGTACACGAAGTCAGACCCGAACCCGGCGATCACGCCCAAAGCAAGCGCCTCACGCTCCCACGACAGCAACCAAAGCGCCCCGGTTTCGGGAGAATCGCCGGTGCCCGCACACCACAATCCGCGATCCACGCCACAGGGCGGGTCAGTCAGGGTGAAGCCGGCGCTCATGGGGTGCTGAGCCTCGGGGAGGTTCCCACGCTCGCCATCGTCTGATTCTTGCGTTTCTTGTCCCTCTGGTGCTGCCTGTAGTGGTCGAGAATTGCCTTCCGCTCGTCGTCGGGCAGAAGAGGTAAACCCTTGCACAAGTGGGGGTGTCCTGTCCAACGTTTCTTGACCAGGCGCACAAACCGTACAGACCACCACCCTGGATCCGACAGTCCGCACGCTTGGTTCGCCCGACTAGGCAGGTCTTCCGGACGATCACCGGCGCCGCTCGTGAGACGAGCCATGCCGCGCCAGGTTGACTCGCTGGGCAATTCAGCCACGCAAATGTAGGGTCGCGGCTCCTTCTTGTCACGGTTGGCGTCTGCGACGGCGGCCGTTGCGACGCGGAACGCGTCACCCAGTCGCGCGTCTACTGCCCAGGCCTCTCTTGCGTGAGAGACTTCCTCATTACCCGCCATGGCGGCTCCAGAGGTTCGGCAGGGGAGCGTCGGCTCCCGGCTCTGGGGAGTGGGCTGCTTCGGGCGCGCAAAGGATGGCTGCGCCGACGGAGCGATTGCCGCAGGCGGGCATGGGCGTCTATGCCTCGAAAACGAAAACTGCTGCGAAGCCGGGAGGGAACACAGCTTGACCCTATCGTCCCAGCAAGGGGAAGGGAGGTACGTGTGCCGGTGCGCGCACCGATCTGATGGCGTGTCGAATCTTGGGGCGAATCGTGGCGTGGCGGAGTCCTGGGACTGCCGAGAGGTCCCGTGGTCCGGCTTTGGCTTGCCTGGCCACGTTCAAAGAAGCTGCGCCGAGTTGCTCGCCGGCTTTGGTGAGGAATATTCAACCGAAAACGGCTGATACGCCCCGGACAGGCTGGGAGTCGGGCCTCGGTTTGGCTCCCAGCTTCCGGCCCCAGCCTACTTCGTCGGCGCCCAGCGATGAGAATGTATTTTCCGTGCGGCTGTTTGTTGGCTGCGGGTTGTGAAGGAGGTCAACGCCAGGAGTGATCCGATGGCGTCCACCGTCGTCCAGCGGCCTCGCCGCCAAGCACGGGATCAGCAAAGGCGAAGCACTGGTCGCGCAGGTCTTGGAACTGCTCGGGAGCGGAGTCTTCCAGGTGCTGCTTGCGCCGCCACACGGCCCATCTCGTTTGGGCGAGCGGCCCCATCGCGTCCAAGACCACAGCCAAAGGCT
>JAITJY010000384.1 GCA_031278675.1 Bifidobacteriaceae bacterium | reverse complement strand
CGAAGCTTGGGCCTGGCCCGCCAAACTGGGCGGGCGGCGGGTAGGCCGCTGCGGGCGGGGCGAAGTTTGGGCCTGGCCCGCCAGGCTGGGCGGGCGGCGGGTAGGCCGCTGCGGGCTGGGCGAAGCTTGGGCCTGGCCCGCCAGGCTGGGCGGGCGGCGGGTAGGCCGCTGCGGGCTGGCCTGGCCAGACCGGTTGGTTCGCGGCCGGCGGCCACGGCCCGCCCGGCGTCTCTGCCAGCGGCCCATAGGCGTTTGTTTGCTGGCCTTGCGCCAAGGCCTGGTCGCCGCCATCCGGCGGCCAAGGCGGGTTGCCCTGGCCCGGGTGCCAAGGGGGTGGTTGATTGGACATGGCGGCCTCCCGTGTTGACATCGTTGCTAACGGCGCTGGCTTTCACACGCCGACTACCGACGCATTCACGCCAGTCTGCTCTGTTAGCCCACGCCAAAGCAACCCGGCGATTGCGCCAGGCAACTGCCGGGGCTGCCTTCGACAGCCCCTAAGCTTTGCCCTAACACCAATGTAGGAGGAGGGACTGTCATGCCAACAGCGGTCGTGACGGGCGCGTCCAGCGGCATCGGCCAGGCCACGGCGCGCGCCCTGGCGGGGGACGGCTGGAGGGTCATTTGCGCGGCGCGGCGACTTGAGCGGGTAAAGGCGCTGGCAGCGGAGCTGGGCGGCGGCGCCGTCGGGTGTTATCTCGACGTCACAGACCAAGTCTCGATCGACGCCCTGGCGGCCCAGATCGACGTCTGCGACCTGCTGGTCAACAACGCCGGCGGCGCGAAGGGCCTCGACACCATCGCCCAGGCGAAGGACTCAGACTGGGAGTGGATGTTCGCCAGCAATGTGATGGGAACCGCTCGAATGATCAGAGCCCTCATGCCCAAGCTGCTGGCCGCGCCGGCGGCGACCGTCGTCAACATCGTCTCGGTGGCCGGGCGCTACCCCTACGCCGGCGGCGGGGGTTACAACGCGGCCAAATTCGGCCAGCGGGCGCTGACCGGCGTGCTGCACCGGGAACTGGCTGGCACGCCGGTCCGGGTCAGCGAAATCGACCCGGGCCTGGTCGAGACCGAGTTCTCGCTGGTGCGCTTCGGCGGAGACGCCGCGGCGGCCGCCGCCGTCTACCAGGATGTCGAGCCGCTGCGGGCCGCCGATGTGGCTGAGGCTGTCCGCTGGGTCGCCTCGCAACCGCCGCACGCCAATGTGGACCTGCTGATCATCACCTCGAAAGATCAGATCGGCCCGGACAAGGTCAAGCGCGCTTGACAACCCCCGGCCGGGTGGTGGTCGCGGCGGCCTGGCGCAGGGCCGATGGGCGCGGCGCCCCCAACTTGGGGTACCGTCAAGGGCCGTGACTGTTCATGCGAGCGTTCGCGTCTGCCGAAAGGAGGAGCCGTGGCGGCTGCCAAGAAGCTGGTGATCGTTGAATCACCGACCAAAGCCAGGACGATTGCGCGTTACCTTGGCCCGGGCTACCAGGTCGAAGCCTCGGTTGGGCACGTCCGGGACCTGTCGCAGCCGTCCGAGCTTCCAGCGGACTTGAAGAAGGGGCCGCTGGGCCGCTTCGCCGTCGATGTGGACCACGGCTTCGAGCCCTATTACGTGGTCGAGCCGGACAAGAAGAAGAAGGTCACAGAGTTGCGCCGGGCGCTCAAAGACGCCAGCGAACTCTACCTGGCGACAGACGAGGACCGCGAAGGCGAGGCTATCGCCTGGCACCTGCTGGAAGTCCTCAAACCCAAGGTTCCGGTCAAGCGGATGGTGTTTCACGAGATCACCAAAGACGCCATCGAAGGGGCGGTGGCCCACCCTCGGGGCTTGGACCTCAACCTGGTGGACGCCCAGGAGACGCGGCGGATACTGGACCGGCTTTACGGCTACGAGGTTTCGCCGGTGCTCTGGCGCAAGGTTCGCGCGGGCCTGTCGGCGGGCCGCGTGCAGTCGGTTGCGACCAGGCTGGTGGTTGAGCGCGAACGCGAGCGCATGGCGTTCAACTCAGCCGAGTACTGGGGCGTCGCGGGGCAGTTCGCAGCCAACGAGCAGTCTTTCGGGGCGGCGCTGACCTCCGTCAACGGCAAACGGGTCGCCACCGGGAAGGACTTCGACGATGCCGGCCAGGTCGCCTCGCCCGCCTTGGCGGTCCTAGGCGAGGCCCAGGCGCGAGCCCTGGCCGAGGCGTTCAGCGAGACCGAGTTCCAGGTCAGCGATCTGACCGAGAAGCCGTACCGGCGCCGGCCGGCGGCCCCGTTCACCACCTCGACGTTGCAGCAGGAGGCTTCCCGCAAACTGCGCATGAATTCGCGGACCGCGATGCGCATCGCCCAGCGCCTCTACGAGAACGGGCACATCACTTACATGCGGACGGATTCGACGCACCTGTCCGCCCAAGCGGTCAAGGCTGCCCGCGAGCAAGCCGCCGCGCTTTACGGGGCGGACTCGGTGTCGCCATCGGCCCGCCTCTACGCCACCAAGTCCAAGGGCGCCCAAGAAGCCCACGAGGCGATCCGGCCCTCCGGCGACCACTTCGCCAAGCCGCAAGATCTGGCTGGCCAGTTGACCTCGGAAGAACTCAAGCTGTACCAGCTGATCTGGATGCGGACCCTGGCCTGCCAGATGAACGACGCGATTGGCCAAACCGTCTCGGTGGCGCTGGCCGGGCAGGCCGGAGAGACCACGGCGGTTTTCAGCGCCGCCGGCACAGTCATAACGCAGCGCGGTTTCCTGGCGGCGTACGAGGAGGGCCGCGATCAGAGCCGCTACGAGGACGCCGACTCCAAAGAAGCCCGCCTGCCCACCCTGGCCGTGGGCCAACCGGTTGCGACCGAGCGCCTCGAGCCCCAGGGCCACCAGACCACGCCGCCGCCCCGCTACACCGAGGCCTCGCTGGTCGCCGCCTTGGAGAAGCGCGGCATCGGGCGGCCTTCGACCTACGCCGCGACGGTCTCCGTGATCGAAGACCGCGGTTACGTGGCCAGGCGGGGCATGGCCCTGGTGCCGACCTGGCTGGCCTTCGCAGTCACCCGCCTGCTCGAGGAAAACTTCGCTGACCTGGTGGATTACGATTTCACCGCGGCGATGGAGAACGACCTCGACCAGATCGCCGCCGGACGCGAGGACAGGTTGTCCTGGCTGCGCCAGTTCTACTTCGGCTCCGGGCAGGAGGGCGAGGCCGGCCTGAAAGGCCTGGTCGACAACC
This sequence comes from Bifidobacteriaceae bacterium, assembly GCA_031278675.1. Lineage (GTDB taxonomy): Bacteria > Actinomycetota > Actinomycetes > Actinomycetales > WQXJ01 > JAIRTF01. Next base: position 9,929 of record JAITJY010000384.1, on the reverse strand, counting down.
TGCATGACATCGACGCCCGCGAGGTCAACACCGTCGAACTGGGCGAAGGCATCATGCTGCGGGTTGGCCGCTACGGCCCCTACCTGGAGGTGCGCCAAGCCGACGGGCCGGCCGAGAGCAAACGTGTGCGGGTTCCGGACAGCCTGGCTCCCGACGAGCTGACGCTGGCCAAGGCCAAGGAATTGCTGGCGAGCCCTGGAGACCAGGCCCGCAGCCTGGGGCAGGACCCCGCGACCGGCCGGGAGATCCAGATCAGGGACGGCCGCTACGGACCGTATGTGACCGAGGTGCTGGCCCAACCGGCCAGCCCGGCTGAAAGCGCCGACGGGCGGGCGGGCAGCCCGGCCAAAGGCAAAGCCGGCTCACCCTCGAAGCCGCGCAACGCCTCGCTGTTCAAGTCCATGACCCCCGACAGCGTGACCCTAGAGCAAGCCCTGGCGCTCCTGGCGCTGCCGCGAGTGGTTGGCGCCAACGCCGACGGCACCCAAATCACCGCCCAAAACGGCCGCTACGGCCCGTACATCAAGTGCGGCGCCGACTCGCGCTCTCTGGCCAGCGAAGACCAGATCTTCACCGTCACCGAGGATGAGGCCCGAGCCCTCCTGGCGCAGCCGAAACAGCGGCGGGGCGCGGCCAGCGCGGCGCCGCTCAGGGAGTTGGGCGCCGACCCGGCCACGGGCAAGCCGGTGGTGGTGAGGAGCGGCCGCTATGGCCCCTATGTAACGGACGGCGAGTCGAACGCGACCCTGCGCAAAGAAGACGACCCGGCCACGGTCAGCTTGGAGCGGGCGGCCGCCCTGCTGGCGGAAAAGCGCCAGCGCGGCCCAGCCAAGAAGGCCCGCGGGCCGCGCCGGCCGGCCGCGGCGAAGCGCGGAGCGGCCAAGCCAGCGGCCAAGAAGACCAAGAGCTGACCGGCGCCAAATCATGCGACAAACCTAGAGTGGAGCACTGACACTTGTTTGACCTGGTGTTTTACCAGCCGTGCATCCCGACCAACACCGGCAACGCGATCCGTTTGGCCGCTGTCACGGGGGTGCGACTGCACCTCGTCGAACCGCTCGGGTTTGAGTTGACGGACACCAAGCTGCGCCGCTCTGGCCTCGACTATCACGACTTGGCGGACTTGCGGGTCCACCCGGACCTGGAGACGGCCCTGGCCGCCCTGGCGCCCCAGGCCCGCGTCTTCGCCTTCACCACCGACGCGGCCACCTCCTACACGGAACCGGCCTACCGCCCTGGCGACGCGCTCCTGTTTGGCCCCGAACCAGACGGCTTGCCGACTGCGGTCAAACGCCACCAGCGCGTCACACGCCAACTCCGCATCCCCATGCTGCCCGCCCGGCGCTCGCTCAACCTGGCCAACGCGGCCGCCATCGCGGTTTACGAGGCCTGGCGCCAGCAAGGCTTTGCCCAAGGCCGCTAGGAGCGTGCGGGCTGGCGCGTGGGAGGTGGGCGGACGGCATCGGCCAACTGGACCTGGCGCTGGTGGTGGGCGGACGGCGGAGTGTCTTGCCCGTTGACAACGCCCGGTGGTGCGGTAGCGTGCTATCGTCGGAAGAAAAACGATTGCCGCAGTTTGGTCGGCGGCGAGTCCTCATAGCAACGGTACGGCGAGGACGCCCGTCACCGGTGCCATGCGTCTTCGTCACCGAACTTGCGATGGCGGGGCTCGTTGTGTCCAGTGGCGCAAGCTGCGACTGGTCTCGCCGATCGGAGCGCGGGTCCCAAATAGGACAGTCGGCAGCGTTGGGTCGACGGGGACGATTGGGAGCCCTAGTGGCCAACCGGCAATTTCGCCAGATCGAAGGAGGTCACCATGACATCACCCAACACTTACGACGTCACGGCGTTCGTGTCGCCGACCGGAACGTCTCCGTACAGCGACATAGGCCAGGTCATCAATGAAATTATCAGCGATATCAAGGCGAATCAGACCAGCAGCACGACCAGGCCCGGTGCGGTGATATACATCCCCCCGGGTCACTACACGCTGCTGACCACCGTGATGATCGACATCAGCTACTTGCAGATCAAGGGAGCCGGGCACGGCTTCCTGTCGCAGGAAACCCGCGACTATGACTCTAGCTGGAACCCCGCAACTTGGCGGGAGTACAACCCCGGGGCAAGCCACGTCGTGGTGGGCTTCAACAACACTGGCCCGCAGGCCGCGTTCAAAGTGGAGCGGGCGGGCAACTATAAGCAGGTTGGCCGGGTAAGCGGTCTCGAGTTTCGTGACTTCATAATCGACGGCGCACCGCTGGAGGCCCACACGCGTCCGTACGACACAAGACCGCACAAGATCGGCATCGCGATCGACAGCCCGACCGACTCGACAATCATCTCCGGCATGTGTTTCACTCACACTCATTCTGGTGTTGTGACACACCACGCCGATGGGCTGATGATCACAAACAACTTCATCTGCGAGATCGGTAATTGCATCGAGTTGTACGACAATCCGATATGCCCCAAGATCAGTAACAACATGCTATGGGCGGACTGGCGGGGCTATGGGGTACTGATTGAGGGCGGCGACAGCGCGATGATCTCGGACAACCATTTCGGCTACTGGGGTAACCTGAAGATCACCAGCCACGAGCGCGGGTCAATCATCGGCAACAAGTTCACAAGCTGGTGGCCCAGATCGATCAACGTTGATGTGTCCAACCAAATGTATATTGCGAGCAACCATCTGTACAGGCTCAAGAATGATCGCCCAAGCGACCAAGTGAGTTTCTACGATGACGATGACGGCATACTCTATTGTAATGGTGCGCGAAACACGATTATTGGAAACCTGATTGCGGTCGAGATCGATGCGCTGATTCCCGGGAGTTCCCAGCTCAACGCGATCTACGTAGACGGCGGGAACGCCTGCTTGATGATGAATCGGATACTTCAGTTGGGCAGCACCCTGCCCCGCCTGTTCGTGCCGGTTGGGTCGCAAGACGCGCGGATCCTCTACTCGTGCACAGCAGCGCAGAACGCCGTGGCATCTCCCACGGCCTACGTCCTAAACACGCCATAATGCCGTCTGGGAGCTGGGATGGGCAAATGCAGTATGCCGCAAGACGAGTCTGCAATACGCGAGCGAAGCCGCCGCTCCGTGGGTGGAAGCAAGACCAGTGGTGCGGGCCGCGAGCCGACGGCTAGTGAGACGCTGGAGTCGTTGCTGGCCGGGATTGATCACCTTGGGAGATGCAAGGCCCGCGTGCTGATTGGTCTGGTCGGCCCACCGGGTTCGGGCAAGTCAACGCTCGCTGCGCTCCTGCACCAGCGATTGGGGATGGCTAAGAGCGCAGTTGCTCCAATGGATGGATTTCATCTGCCTCGAGCCGTCATTGGTGGGACACCTCTGGCCGCCAGGCGGGGGGCCATCGACACCTTTGACGGTTGGGGCTACCTTCACCTACTTGAACAGCTATTAACCCACGGCGAGAACACCATCTACGCGCCGGCCTATTCCAGGGAAATCGAAGACCCGGTTGCCGGAGCTATCGCCATTCCGTCCTCAGTACAGATAGTTATCGCAGAGGGGAATTACCTACTGGTCGACAGCGAGCCGTGGCGGAGCATCCATCGCCTGCTGGCGGAAACTTGGTTCGTCGACGTCGACTATCGTCTCCGCAGATCAAGGCTCATTCAGCGTCACATTCGGTTCGGTAAGAGCCCGTCTGAAGCTCGTGCTTGGGCGGTCGGGACTGACGCTGTCAACGCCACGCTTGTGGCATCCACTCGGAACCGGGCGGATCGCATTGTGCGCTTGAGTGAAATCATGCCGGATGCGCCCGCCCCGGAAATGGTCTCGACGAGGCCGCGCACGTCAAACTCGGGTCCTGCGGCGGGGGCCGAAAGCCTAGAGGTGGCTCCCGGAGAGGTTATGACGGTGTTGAAGACACCGTCCGACCGTGCTGGCGCAGGCGAGAGCGCAGCTTCCACCAGTGGAAGCGCGGCAAACGGGCGCTGTCGGAAGGCCTAGGCGAGCGTTATCCAACGCTCGGCTAGGACTGCTTGGACCGCCCGAACACCTCGGCCAGGGTGCCGTCGACGCTGATCAGACCCTTGTCCAAGGGGTGGCCCAGCAGCCCCGTCATCCGCGACAAGAGCCGCGCGAACTGGGACGGCCCCACGCGCAAGGTGGGCCGGTGGAGCCCAAATTGCGGGCGGCGAACTCATCGTCCGCCGTGTTCTCGCGGGGGTTCTTTCCCGGCCACCGGCAATAAGGACACCTTCGCGTTCAAGCCGGTGACTCGGGAAACTGCGTCGCGTAGGGAGGCCACGCATACACCCGCCCGCGAGCCATTGGCGTGGCTCCGTCAGGTAGAAGCCGCCTTGACCGGTGGGTCTTGCGGCGGAGGCTTAGGCCGAGGTAGACTCAATCGAAGTTTAGAAAAACGATTCGCCGCCGTGACGGCGAGTCCTCACTCGCTAGTGATGTGGAGACAACAAATGACTCAGCGCCTTCCCCAACTGGATATGGCTCGCCTGCAGGACGTGCGTACCGGGCGATTCTCGAGCTACGACCAGCGCGGGCGCAATCAAGACGGTTGGGTAATCCCGCCTGGCGAGAGCCGGGTGCTCGGGCAAGTCGGTGGGCCGGGAGCGATCACCCATTTCTTCATCACCACGTTCGTGAGGCGTGTGCTCGGCCCTGGATTCCTCGATCCGCTCGAGACAGCCGAGACCGCTCCGGTGGTCGAGATGCACAACGCGCTTGGGCTGAACTGGGAGGAGAGTGACCCGGACTACTACCGGAAGGCGATAATTAGGATCACCTGGGACCACGCGGTGCACCCGGCGGTGCTAGTCCCGCTTGGTGACTTCTTCGGGATTGGGCACTCCATCCCGTCGAATTACCAGTCTGCTCTGTTCACCGTTTCGGCCAAGCCGGAGGAGGAGCATCACTTCGGCGGATCGGCCGCAATGAACTGCTACCTTCCCATGCCATTTCGGACGCACGCGAAGATCGAATTGGTGAACGAGGGCGACTTGCCATTGTTCGCGTACTTCCACATTGACTACGAACTCTACCGTCGCGATCTACCCGATGACATCGCATATTTCCACGCCAGCTGGCACCGTGAGAATCCATGCGACGGCTGGGCCCCGGACCTGCAAGTGAACACCCCAGAAGTCAACGTGCCGAATCTTGACGGCGCCCGGAACTACGTTGTCGCTGACATAAAGGGAGCGGGCCACTACATCGGCTGCAATCTGTCGGTCTACGCTCGTCAGGGAACCTGGTGGGGTGAGGGCGACGACATGATTTTCGTTGACGGCGAAACCTGGCCACCGAGTTACCACGGCACCGGAACCGAGGACTACTTGACTCACGCCTGGGGCATGCAGAACAACTCCGCGCTGTATGGTGGAAGCATCCTCCACGAAAGCCAGATGCCGGAGACCCAACGCTATTCGGTCGGATTCCGCTTCCATGTGGTTGATCCGATTCGATTCTCGAAGAGCCTGCAAGTCACGATTGAGCACGGTCATGCCAACCACCTGTCCGACGACTGGGCGTCGACCGCGTATTGGTACCAGACTGATCCTGCCGGAACCGGAGTCATCCAGCCCGTAGCTGAGCGGCTTCCTTCGCGCGCCAGCGACCCGGGAAACACCGCGCCTCCCCGCAGCGAACCGCCCGGACCACCCGAGGTAGCCACTGAGATAGCCATTCTCAGAGAACATCGCGAAAAGCGTTGGCGCGCTTACGAGCGAAGCATGGCTGAACGTGTCGCAGCGCGCGTCGAGTTGACGAAACACTGGGAGCAAGGCAGCCGCCAGGCCGCCACAGCCATCCGCGAGAGCTTCCGGTGAGAAAAACCAGCGCTAGGTTCCACCTGACGCCAACGACCGGCTGGCTTAACGACCCCAACGGACCTATCTTCTGGAAAGGTCGGCACCATGTCTTTTACCAGTTTGATGCGGAATCGTCGTGGTTTGGCCGCATGACTTGGGGACATTCTTCAAGCACGGACTTAGTGAACTGGGAGCGGCATCCGGTCGCCATCGCCCCGAGTGACCAGGGGCCGGACGCCGATGGTGTGTGGAGCGGATGCGTGGTCGATCATGATGGCATCGCCACCGCGATCTACACCGGCGTCGTGACCACTGCAGACGGCGACAGAACCCAATCCGTGTGCCTGGCCACTTCCACCGACGACGACCTTGTGAGCTGGGTCAAAGACTCAACCAACCCGGTTTCAGTTGAGCCACCGCCTTATGAGGTCAAGGCCTTCCGCGACCCGTTCGTTTGGCGTGACAACGGCATATGGGTGATGCTCTTGGGCACGGGTCTGCCCAATGGCTGCGGTGCCGTATTCCGTTACGTGTCGCAGGACCTGCGCGACTGGCGCTATCAGGGGGTGTTCGCCAGCGGATCGCCGCCAGTGCCTGGGTCTCCGTGGACCGGCAGCGTGTGGGAATGTCCAAGTCTCGCAATGACGGAATCCGGGGAAGCAGTGCTGCTTGTCTCTGTCCATGATCCGACAACTGCCTCCCTTCACTTCACAACCGCCCTGATCGGTGAGGTCACCGACGGCCGTCTCAACGTGTCGTCCGTTCAGCGCGTCGATCACGGCCATGACTGTTACGCCGTGGCCCTTGAGAAGAACAGTGACGGTCGCATCCTCGGCTATGGCTGGACTTGGGACGCGGTTTCTCAGGCCAACCGCGAAGAGTTGGGTTCAACTGGCGCACTGACCATCCCGCGTGAAATGGCGGTTCTGGGGGGCGCCTTGAGTATCGCGCCGGCGGCCGAGGTGGATCGCGCCTTTGTTGTCGTGCATTCATCGCACGCCGTGTCCGTCGTGCCCGGCGAGCCGATCGAGGTGGCGATGCCGCTGAGCGGCAGGATCCACATGACGCTGACACTCGACCATGCGAGCACAGTTCGCATCGGAGTGCGCAAGTCTGCTACGAGCGGCGAGGAACTGCTGATCGACTACAACCCGTCTAGGAGCACGGTAATCGTGGATCGCAGGCGCGCCTCTTCCGACGTCGGCGCACTCGGTGGCATCTCTTCAGCGGACTACCTCCTGCCTGATGACAGGCGCTTCGACGCGATCATCTTCATTGATGAGACGATCGCCGAGATCTTCATTGGAGGTGCCCTGGCGTTCACCGAACGCATATACCCTCAGGCGATCGATGCACATTTCCTCCGGATAGAGGCTTGCAATGAGCATTTCGGGGAGCGACCCGCCTCGTTCGTGGTGGACCAGCTCGAGATCTCGATGCTCGCCCATGCGTAGGGTGCGCGCCACACCGGTGACCTGCGCTCGTTCCGGCGCGCGCCAGTGAACCTCAGGCACGGATCACAAGGGAGCCTCGGCGCCTGATTCCCGCCCGCATGGAGGGCCTTTCGGCCGTCAAAGGCTGGCCGTCCAACCCCCTGGCGATGCCGACTATCGCTCAGCCTATCTGGGGTTGCTTCCACCCACAGGAACGTGGACCCCCGCGCCGCGCGGCGGAAGACCCCCCGCCGCGCGAGCAAGAAAGGATGAGGCACGGACTCCCTCCACGCTGGCCACAACTGTGAAGCATGACGGCGGCTTGACACGGCCGAGAGCAGATCGTAGCCTATAGAAACGATTCTCGCGCTCGTGCCCCTGGGGCTCCGGAGCCGACTGCGCGACACCTGTCCCAGCAACAGCGCGGCGGAAGGCACTAGTGGCGACCATAGTAGACGTTGCCCGGCTCGCTCAGGTCTCGGCCTCGACCGTTTCGCATGTAATTAACGGCACGAAGAATGTCCGAGCCGAGACGCGGGACCGCGTTGTGAGGGCCATCGAAGAATCTAACTTCACTCCGGACCGGGTGGCCAAGTCGCTTCGGAGCGGCCGCACCAATTCGATTGGCCTTGTTGTGTCTGACACAAGCCAATATGTCTTCGGGCGGATGATTGCGGAAGTCGAAGATGGCATCAGGAAGGCTGGTATGACGCTTCTGCTCGCCAACTCCGGCGAGGACCCGGAACAGGAGTCCCGCATGGTTCACGCGTTTCTGGATCACCGGGTCGACGGCATCATCATCGCTCCCGTCGCAGACTGGTCTCCCAGCACGTTCGCTGCGATTGACGCGGCCGGTTGCCCGCGGGTGCTCATAGACCGGATGACCGACCCATCGTCCGATCAAGCCGGCACGGACAATCGTTCGGGGATGCGGGCGTTGACCAACCACTTGATCTCCATCGGCCACACTGATATCACCCTCGTCGGCGGCGACCTTGACGTCTGGACCATCCGTGAACGCACCGCCGGTTTCCACGATGCACTGGTAGCAGCCGGCATACCGGCGCACAGCCGTACCGTCTTGGAGACACCTCGTGGCCTGCGCGACGGAGCCTATGAGATCGAGCGGTTTCTCAACACGGGCAGGCGACCGACGGCAGTCATTGCGGCAAGCGGGCTGCTCACCTTAGGCGTCTTGCGTGCCTGCCGCCGACGCGGCATCTCGATTCCCGGCGACCTTGCGTTGGCCAGTTTTGATGGTCTGATGAATGCCGAGTTCTTCGAACCAACCCTGACTGCGGCGCTGCATCCGGTGGAGTTCATAGGCCACGAAGCGACGGCTCTGCTCCTACGCCGTATGTCAGACCCTTCAGCTCCTCCGCGCACCGTGCAGGCGCAGGCGACGTTGGTGCACGGCACCTCGTGCGGCTGCCCGCCTGGCAGCGCACTGGTTACTGCGCGACGCTCTCCGTTAGCTACTTGAGCGAAGACCCGGCTCCTGATCGCCGTAACACAGCACGGGCTGTGTGGAGCCAATCCTCAACCCGAGGTCTCAGGGCAAAGACTATCCCTTAACCGCCCCAACGGTCATTCCCGCTACTACGTGTTTCTGGAAAACCGCATAGATCGCTAGCTGCGGGATGAGGATCATCGCGCTAGCTGCCATCATGGCCCCGTAGTCTGCGCGGTACTGACCCTGGAAATTCGAGAGGGCGAGCGAGACGGTGTTGATGGTTTCCGCGTTTGAGAGGATCGACACGAAGGGGTACTCATTGAAGACATAAATCAAGTTGAAGATCAGCACGGTGGCGATTACTGGCCGCATGATAGGGACTACCACTGACCAGCACATTCTCCAAAGACCCACGCCGTCGATGATGGCCGCTTCCTCGATCTCTCCTGGGAAGTCTGCCAGAAAGCCAGTGAATAGAAGTGTATTGAAGGGCAACGTTACCGCAATGTAGGGGAGGATCAGAGAAAGGTGCGACCCGTAGAGGCCGAGCGCCATATCAAGGCGGTAGATGGGAAAGAGTAGAATGTAGACTGGGATCGCGAGCCCGGCCAATAGGTAGATGCGGATCGCGGACTGCAACGCGCGGTAACGGCGGAACACTATTCGGCTCAGAGCGTAGGAGGACATGAAGGAGATGACGGTTCCGACGCCCACTGAAGTCACGGCGAGCAGGATGGTGTTTCCGTACATCTCAACCAGTGGTAGCGTCCCGAACACCCTCGCGTAGTTCTCCAGACTTATGGGCCACAGCGAGGTGGGGTCCTCAAGGATCGAATCATGTGAACGGAAAGAGAGCAGCACGACCCAGATGAGGGGAAGGACGATCAAGAATGTGACGAGGTACGCTGTCAACCCAGCAACCAGCGCTGCGCGGCTGGCGTACCAGGGCGGTGCCGAGGGACGAACGGTCACGTCTCCTCCTGGCGCCGACGCCGGACCAAGAATAGGTAACCCACGGAGACCAAAGCTCCGAGCGTGGTGATGATCACCGCGAAGGCCATTCCTTTACCATATTGCTGCGCCCGGAAGGTGATGAAATACATATAGCTGACTAGCACCTCCGACTTATGAATTGGTCCGCCTCCGGTGAGCTGATAGACGATCTCAAAGATCTTCAGCACATTAGTGACGACGAGGACCGTGGTGACGGCTAAGACCTCGCGCATCATCGGGATTGTTATGTA
>JAITJY010000364.1 GCA_031278675.1 Bifidobacteriaceae bacterium | reverse complement strand
AGCATCAACCGAGATTCCCGAAACCCCCTCTGACAAGTACAAACGCACCTTCACCACCCAGGGGTTGCTGTTTGAGTCCCAGTGACGAAAGGACCCTGGTGTCGGACAGGTTGGTGGCTGACTGGCCCAGGGGAAGAAAAACGGCCCCCTCACGGGGGCCGGCGGGGCTGGGACGAGCCGCGCGGCATCGGACAAGCCGGAATCAATCACCCAGCGGGCTATCCGGCAACTAGACTCGGCGGCATGAATCTCGCTAGCCGGGCCCAGGCACAATGCCGTTCCTAAGGCCGTGGCAACCCGCCCAGGTGTTCACGGTGTGGCTGACGCCCTGGGATGCGGTCGCGCTGGCCGCCGATGTGCTGCGCGCTTGCCAGATCGCCCGGCCGCCTATCAAACCGCTGCCCTTGCCGCCCGAGTTCGCGGCCCGGGGCGGTTGCTTGTGGGTGGCGTCCGGCGGATCGGCCTCCTTCGGGCGCCTGATGTTGCTGTCTGCAACGGATGAGGTGCTACCTCTGTTCCGGTGGCGGCCCCGGGACCCGGCCAAGGCGGCGCCAGCGGATGTTGCGGCCTACGCCGAGCCGCGCGAGGACGGCACCTCGACTCTGACCGTGGCAATGATGACCTGGTTTTGGATCGACGACAGAGCCGGGGCATCCAGCCTGGCCCTGGTGGTCGCGGACGCCCTCGCGCGCCTCAAGGCGGCGTTGGCGCAGTCGGGCCGACTGATCGAGGCCGGCCTGGTGCGTGATGCCCGCCGGCTGCCGCAAGAGTGCTTGTTGAACCACGGCACCTGGACGCGGGTGGCGTTTGGCGCAAGCCCTTCGAAGCGACGCGGTAAGCGGCACAACAGGAAGAGCGCCAGACAACCAACTCCCGCGACGGGTGAGAAAGGACAATCGAACCCATGAACATGTTAGCGCTAACAGGCGCACGAGTCTTCACGGCGGGACGGCCAGCCCACCAACCCGAAACGATCCTCGTCGAAGACGGCATCATTGCCGCAGTCGGAGCAGACATCGAGATCCCGGCCACCGCTCAGCTAATCGACGCCGGCGGAGGCAGCGTCATCCCAGGCCTGATCGACGCCCACTGCCACGCCTACGGCGTGACACTAAGCCTGGAGGAAATGGAAAAATGGCCGCTCAGCTACGTGGCGCTCAAAGCGGCCCGCCGCCTTGAAGCAGCCCTCCGGCGCGGGTTCACCACCGTGCGTGACGTAGCCGGAGGCGATCCAGGCCTCGCCAAAGCGATCCGCGAGAACATCATCCCCGCCCCCCGCTACCTGTGGACCGGCCCTGCCCTTTCGCAGACCGGCGGACACGGCGACGGCCGCAATCCGCTGTTCCACGAACCCGACTATTGCGGTTGCGCCACCAACGTGGTCGATGGCGTCGAAGCCATCCGTAAACGCGTCCGCCAACTACTACACCAAGGCGCCCACGCCATCAAACTCCTCACCTCCGGAGGCGTGGTCTCCCCCACCGACCCACTACAAGCCCCCCAATATGCGGCCGAAGAAATCGCTGCCGCCTGCCAAGAAGCCACCCGCCGCGGCACCTACGTAACGGCCCACGCCTACTCGCCGCACGCCATCGTCCACTCGATACGCAACGGTGTCCGCTGCATCGAACACGGCAACCTGCTGGACCAAACCACCGCCACCGAAATGGCCGAACGCGGCGTTGGCCTAGTCCCAACCCTGGTCACCTACGACGCCATGGACCGGCGCGGCAACGAAGCCGGCCTAAGCGAAATTGGGCGGGCCAAAAACACGGCCGTCCTCGACGCTGGCAAGAACGCGATCCGTCTAGCGCGCGCCGCCGGGGTACGGATCGGTTTCGGCACCGACCTGATGGGTGACCTCCAAGACGAACAACTCCAAGGACTGCGCCTACAATGCGAAGTCGAAGGGATCGAGCGCACCATCGAAGCCGCGACCGCCGGCAACGCCGCCATCCTCGGCCTAGCCGGACAAATCGGCACCATCACACCCGGCGCCGCCGCCGATCTGGTGATCTTCCCAGGCGACCTGCGCGAGAACCCCGAACTAGCCTGGCAAGCCGACCGCACCATCATCCAAGCCGGCCAAGTCCTCTAACGCGCCCCAGCCCCCACCGGGCTGAGCGATCAGGCCAATACCCGGCGCACGGTTATTGGCATAGACCCGCCTCTAGCTGTGCGTGTCGCCAGTGCTGCACTTCCGATTCGAAGACGCCGTTGGCGGGGCGTCCTTATTGGCGGGGCGTCCTTATTGGCGGGATAACCTTAGTTGAGCAGTGGTTCGAATCAATACTGAAGTGGGCGGCGGCCCCTGCGCCGGCTGTCTAGGAGACCTGGGCCAGCATGAAGCCAGTTGACAAGCCGTCAATGATCGCCGCTTCGGCGCGGGTCCTAGCCGTTGCCTTGACTGGGCTGGCGGCGGCGGGTGGCGTGGCTGGTTGCACTGCGAGTGACGTGCCGGGGGACGGGCAGGCGACGCCGTCTGGCACCGGCGCGGCGGGCGGCATCGGGCATGTCAAACTGCGGCTGCGCCGGCAGACAGATCATTGGCGGGTGTATTGACCAAAATGCCGCTTGCCCGGCACACCGGTCAATACACTGCCCAGCTTCGGAGACACTGCCATCTTCTAGCCTGATGCGCCCGCTGCACCCGATGTAACATTGCAGCATGATCCGCGCCACTGTGCCCCTGAAGGAACCGTCCTATCGGGAGATCAAGCGCATCGCCGCACTTGAGCACCGCTCCGTATCCTCGCTGCTGACGGCCCTGGTCGAGGAAGGGCTCAGCCGCTGCGGCCAGGCGCATGTCGTCAGATCGCCCAAGACCGGCCTGCCGGTGTTTCAGCTTCCCGGCCTGGTCTCCGCCACCGAAGCCGCCGCCCTAGCCGACGAGGACGCGTGAGGTGTTCCTGCTCGACT
>JAITJY010000256.1 GCA_031278675.1 Bifidobacteriaceae bacterium | reverse complement strand
CAAATGCGAGCCTTGGAGAACGGCCTGTACGAGCGGGTCGGCTAACGCGCGAGACGGCCAGCTCCACTTGTGGCGCCGATCGCCATCGTCCTCTGGCCAGCGCTTCTGCGATTCGGTGGCCTTTCGGCTGGGTCTTCTCGCGGCCTGACGAGCGGACCCGTTTTCGGTCGAGTGAGAAGGTGGGACCCCCTGAACGTCAGTGGTGGCCTCTACAGTGATTCACGTGTCCAGCGGAAGGGACGAAATGAGCGCCAAGTTCTCAAACACGGGAATCGAAGACCCGCTCCTGGAGTTTGACGGCGGAGTGGCTGCCATCGACATCATGACGCTCAACCGGGCGGCGCGGGCGGTTGCGGCATTGGGCTTCGAGCCGCAGCTTCCGACCGTGGCTGACGTTGCCATGCCTCCGGTCTTCGACAGCCTGTGCGTGATCGAGGTCGAGCCGGGCCTTCACGTCAGGGTGACCATCGACACCAAGAAGATGACTTGGGCGCTTGACAGCGACGAGGTTCACCGACACGACTTCACTGACTACACGGGGAAGGACCGTTATGGCGTCCTCGTGAATGGCCGGCCGCTGGCCGCGGTGAACGGCATAGCCACCACCAACGTCCCCGCGAAGCTTGTCGATGGGCGCCCTCTCATGATGTGGTTCGCCGAAGTCCCGAGGCGGACCTTGGATGAAACTGGGTACTACGGGTTGTTCAGCCTCGCCAAGTCGCTCGCAGACGGGTTCACTGATTGGCGAGAATTCGACGATGTCGTCATCCCCGCGCAACAGATCAAATGGGAACGCCGCATGAATGAGCTGCTGCCGGCCAACCCTGCGCTGATCGGGGGCGTGACCCAACGAGTCTGGGTGGCTCTGGATGAGAGCGGCGTCCGAGTCAAGGCCGCGACCATGATCTACACCGGGGGTGTCGCTGGTCAACCGGTGATCAAGCGCCACACCTTCGGCGCCGACCACCCGGTCGTCATGTGGCTGACGGAACCAGGATCCACGATCCCGTTCGCGGTTGTCGCCACGACAGCGGACACCTGGCTCGATCCTGGGCGAGCTGCCTCATTCGAAGAATCGGCCTTCTCGGACTAGGGCGAGCCGGAAGGGCAATCAGCTATGAGGGGGCGCTGTTACCTGCCGTTGGGGTTGGTGGTGTGAGCCTTCTTGGTGTTTGGCGCTGGGCGTGTCAAAGCGCCCCTCTGGTTGGCCGGGCGGCAACCCGCTGGCGGAGCTGCCGAAGTTCATCGGTAGCCTCGCCCGCCTCAGCCCGGCACGGCGAGCGGCACAAGGTCGCAGGCTACGGCGCCGACGGCGCCCTGATGGGCGGAGACACCACCGCCGTGGCGGGCGCGGTCGTCATCGCCGCCACCCGCCGACGCGAAGACCCTCGGCGCCACTCACTAGACTGCACGGATGCGCGGTCAGCGTGGCCGCGTCGAGAGAAGGTGACGGCTCGTGCGACCGATTGACGGAAAAGCCAAGTCCATCTCCGAGCTGCTCCAGGGCAAGCACTACGGGATCGATTACTACCAGCGCCAGTACAAGTGGGGACGCAAGCACGTTGAGGACCTAGTCGGCGACCTGACCAGCGCTTTCCGTGAGGTTTACGATGAGTCGCACGATCTTGGAGAGGTAGAGCGGTACCCCGGCTACTTCCTCGGCTCGGTCATCATGTCCAACACTGACAAGGGTCTGTTTGTCGTTGACGGGCAGCAGCGCCTGACCACGAGAACTTCACACCTGATGCCGCAGACGAGTCCGTCACCAACCTGTTGGCTCGACACAGCGACATTCAGTATCTGTTCCCGGAGGACCTGACTGACGTCGAACTGCCCTTCTTCATCCAATGGCTGATCCACAAGGTGCAGCTTGTCGAGATCACGGCCTACTCCGATGACGACGCCTACGAGATTTTCGAGACTATGAACGACCGCGGCCTCAAACTCGACCCGTCTGACATGCTCAAGAGCTACCTGCTGGCCAACGCCGCGCCAGACCAACGCGCCGAGTTGAACAATGTCTGGCGACGCCAGATGTCCTTCATGGCGGAACCGGGTCGAGGCTACGAGTCCGAGTTCCTCAAGACTTGGTTGCGCAGCCAATACGCCAACACGATCCGCGAACGCAAGCAGGGCGCTTCACCGGAAGATTGGGACCGGATTGGGACCGAGTTCCACCGCTGGCTTCGAGAGCACGCCGCTGACGGCGAAATCAACCTGACCGATCCGGCTCGCTTCGCCACGTTCGTCGAGACCGACTTCCAGTTCTATGGCAAGCGGTACATAAGCCTGCAACACGCGGCCCACGCCACGGACCTCAACTCTCCTCTAAGGTTCGTGCGGTACAACGCGGACAGGGGGTTCACGCTCCAACACCAATTACTGCTGGCGCCGCTGCGGGTCGGCGACTCGCCGGAGACGATCACGAAGAAGGCCGAACTGGTTGGCCGCTACGTCGATATTTTGCTGGCCAGGCGGGTCTGGAACGGCAAGGCCATCTCCTATTCCACAATGCAGTACGCAATGTTCTTAGTGATGAAGTCGATTCGAGGACTGGACGTCCCCAAACTCGCCAACGTCCTCTACGCCAACCTGACCACCGACGAATCGCAAGCGTTTGGCTTCGACGTGGACATCCGACTCAACCAACAGAACCGCCGCCAACTCCACTACACGCTGGCTCGCCTCACCGACTTCGTGGCCGCTGGCGATCCGCGGCTTGGGCCAGGCGGCCGCATCCCCACGGAACCCAGCTACCTCGAGTTGATCGGAGAGGTGACAGGGCCGTACGAGGTAGAGCACATCTGGGCGAACAAGCCAGAGGAGCA
>JAITJY010000098.1 GCA_031278675.1 Bifidobacteriaceae bacterium | reverse complement strand
GAGTGCACCAGCCCGCCGCCCAGCCGGGCACGGCGCCGTGCCGCTGTCCGATGCCGACCGCTCAGGCGAGTGCACCAGCCCGCCGCCCAGCCGGGCACGGCGCCGTGCCGCTGTCCGATGCCGACCGCCAGCCCCGGCGCCGCCGGGGCCCGCCCAGCCAGGCCGGGCCACCCTGCAATACGGCCGCCCGTCCCAGCCGGTCCCCAAGCCCCGGCGCCGGCGGGACCCGCCCAGCCAGGCCTGGCCCGGACACCTGCCTTGTGGCTGGGGCGGCGCGGTTCGCCGGTAGGCTATTTAATTGTGGTCACTGGCGTTTTGGTCTTGGTGCGGCCGATTGTCTTTCTTTTCCTTCCCTTCTTGAACTTGTGGGCTAATGACCCAATCATCGGAGCGCTCAAGTGAGTGGGCAGTCGGCCCCGCCGCCCGGCGTCCCAGCCAAGGGACGCGTGACTTGGCCAACGGAGATCGGGGCGGAACTGGCGTCTATCGAATTGATGCAGCGGCTCGGTGCGGATGCGGTCTGCGACTCTGACGGGACTCAAATCCCGCCGCAGTTCGCCAAGGCGGGTGTGCCGATTCACTCCAAGTATTACGTCAACCACGGCGATCCGGCATGGGTGCAAGCCCGGCCGGACCAGATTCAGCAGCTCTATTTGATGTCACTGCCGGTCACTGCGACCAGTGCCAAATTACTCATCAAGCCGCTGGATGGCTTCTTCGCGGAACAATTCAAAATCAACCTGGACCATCCGCCAGCCAAGTGGTGGGAGGTGCGGGACCGCACCTCCGGAACCGTGCTGGAGCCTGGGCAGTGGTCCGTCGATGTGGCGGGCGAAACTGTCCATGTGCTGGTCAACGGCGCGGAGCCGTACCACCAATACACGGTCTCGTTCTTGGTGTGGGTCATGTGGGACTCCGCACAGATATGCCATTATCTAGCCAATTACCAGCTCAACGATGGCGACCTCGATCAGACCAATAGCCCGACCAACAACCAGGCGGCCAACCCGCAGCCCGCCGACGCCCAGACCAGTCAACTAACCAGCCACCAACCCGCCATCCCACACGATCCGTCGATGGACATGATGCACGTCGCGGGCAGAAAGTGGGCCCGGCAACGCCTCGCCAAATGGCTGGAGGCCCACCCAGAAACCACGGCGGTCAACTTCACAACGTTCTTTTTCCAGTTCCCGCTGATCTACGATGCGGGCGCAAGAGAAAAGTTCATCGACTGGTACGGCTACGGCGGGGGTGTCTCGGTCGCGGGACTAGAGGCATTCGCGGCCGCCTACGGCTACCGACTAACCCCGGAAGACTTCGTTGACGAGGGCTATTACCACGCCTCGTCCCGCCCACCGAACCGGCGCTGGCGCGACTGGATGGATTTTGTCAGCGGCGCGGTCACCGCCGAGGCCCGGCAATTAGTCCAAATTGTGCACCGGTCAGGCCGCCGCGCCATGATGTTCCTCGGGGACCAGTGGATCGGCACCGAACCGCACGGACCGGATTTCCACTCGATTGGTTTGGACGCAGTGGTCGGCCCAGTGACGGATGGCGCCACGCTGCGGCTGCTGGCTGACATCAGGGGCGTCAAATGCACTGAGGCGCGGCTGGCCCCAGCTTTCCAGCCTGCGGCGTTCAGCGGGGGCAGCGACCCGGCCAGGCAGGCCCTGACAGCATGGGTCAAGACCAGGCGGGCCATGTTGCGCCGCCCGGTGGACCGGATCGGCTGGAGCGGCGCTCCGTCATTGGCGGCCGCCAATCCTCGGTTCATTGAGGTGGCGGAGCGCATCGCCGACGAGTTCCGCGAGTTGCACACCAGGTGCGCCGGCACCGCGCCGTTGGCGGCGCCCCGCCGGTTGGCGGTGTTGAACGAATGGGGTGCGCTGCGCGCCTGGCTGCCCTACACGGTGGCGCACGGCCGGCCCTACCGGTTCACGGAGCCCTACGCGGGGCTGGCGGAAGCCCTGGCCGGGTTGCCGTTCGACGTCACGTGGCTGAGCTTCGAGGAGGTGGCGCGGGACGGCATCGGGCATGATATCGGTGCGATTATCAACGCTGGCCCGGCGGGTACCGCTTTTTCGGGAGGGTCGGCGTGGGCGGACCCGGCGTTGGCGGTGACGCTGCGGGAATGGACGCACGGCGGCGGCTTCTTCCTCGGGGTGGGCGAGCCGTCTGCCCTGGTCCGCGAGGGCCGCACGTTCCAGTTGGCGGACGTGCTGGGCCTTGATCAGGAGGTCGGTTTTTCGCTGTCGACCAGCCGCTATCCCCGCTATGAGCCCGGCCACCTTGTTGCCGCAGACCTGCCTGCCGATTTTTCGTTGCCCGATGCCGCTCGTGCCGTCTACGCCTTGGAGCAAGGTGCCAGCGTGGTGCGTGAGGCGGCGGGCGATGTGCTGGTTGCGGTCAACCGCTACGGTTCGGGGCGATCCGCGTACCTGGCCGGCCTGCCGTATGACGCGGTCAACGCGCGGCTGGTCCACCGCGTCCTGGCCTGGGGCATGGGGTTGGCCGAGGCGCCCGGCGCCCGGAGCGGGTCAGCCGTGCTAGACCCGGCGAGCGCACCCGGTTCGACTGGTCCGGCGGGCGCGGCCGACCTGCCCTACCTGCCGGACAACCCGGCGGTCGACATTGCCGTCTACCCTAAGACCGGTTGGCTGGCCGCCGCGAACGCGTCCTTCGAATCGGTTGTCGCGCACTTCAATGACCCGTCCGGCGACCGTTTCACGGTCGAACTCGGCCCGGCCGCCATCGAATGGCGTCCCCTGCCAAGCTGATGCGCCCGGGACTGAGCGGCGCCCAGGCCGACCGGTTGGAGCACCACGCGGCCTGCCAAGCTGATGCGCCCGGGACTGAGCGGCGCCGGGTCAGGTGTCGCCAGCGCTGAGGCGGCGCAGCGCGCCCACCACTGCTGGCAGGGATGTGGTGTACCACATCGGCGGCATCGACTTGATCAGGAAAGATCCGTAACGCTTGGTTGCCAGACGGGGGTCCAGGATCGCCACCACGCCCCGGTCCGTCGCTGAGCGGATCAGCCGACCGGCTCCTTGGGCCAGCATCAGCGCAGCGTGAGTGGCGAACACGCTCATAAAGCCGCTGGCGCCGTCCCGGTCAGCCGCCTCGGCGCGAGCCGCCATCACCGGGTCATCCGGCCTGGGGAACGCCAGCCGGTCGATTATCACCAGACGGCAAGTCAGACCGGGCGCGTCCACGCCTTGCCACAGCGAATTGGTGCCAAACAGGCACGCATCCTTGTCATCGACAAACTCCTCCAGGAGCGCCGCCATTGTCTTTTCCCCTTGCAACGCCACCTTGCAGCCGAGTTTGGCGCGCACTACTTGGGCGGCCTCGGCCGCCGCCGCCACCGACGTGAACAGCCCCAGCGCTCCGCCCCCCGACGCCTCAATCAGTTCGGAAATCCGCGCCTGTTGCGCCGCCCGATGCTCCGTGCCCCGCCCCGGCTGGGGCAGGTCAGCCGCAAGATACAGAATCCCTTGACGCCCGTAGTCGAACGGCGAGCCGACATCCAACCCGTCCCACTCGCCGTCTGCCAGCCCCATCGACCGCGCCGCCGCCGCCATCCGGCCCCCCAGCGCCAGCGTGGCGCTGGTCGCCACCGCGCTGACATCGGCCAACAGCACCGGGCCAATCACGCTCGCCACGTCCAGCGGCGCCACGTTCAGTGACGAATCCCCCCACTCGTCGACCGCCACCCAAACCACATCCGCCCCCGCCCCGCGCCCGGGCCCGTCCGTTCCACCAAGCCCGCCTTCCGACCCACCACCGCCCAGCCGACCCGGCCCGCGCCCAGTCCCGTCTTCAGCGTCCCGGGTGGGATCCGGTGCGGGCGCGTCGGCGCCGCGCGCGCCGGCCCGCCCGAGTCGCTCACACAATTCGATCAGTTCCAGCAGAGCGCCTCCGACGCTCGCCTTGTGCGCAGCGGTCAACTCGCGCAGGTCATGGACCTGACTGAAGGCGGCCCGCCCAGCAGCGGCGACCAAACCCACCGCTTGGGCCACACCCTCGGGCAGATCACCGGTCAAGCGCTTGAGTGAAACAGACGGATCCAAGCCGATGAGCTGGGAGGCGAGGGCGGCGGCTAGTGCTTGGGCGGCATCGTCCAACGGGCGAGCCACACCATCCAGGTCCGTTTCCTTACTCCCGGCGCGGCGCACCGCGGACGCGGCCCGCTCAACGCCCGCCGGGGTCAGGGCGCCGGTCAGGGACGAAGTGATGGAGTGGACAAGCTGGTGGGCCTCGTCAATCACCAAGGCGGAGTGCTCCGGCAAGGCGACCGCACCGACTGCGGCCATCGCGAGCATCGCATGGTTCGTCACAACCAAATCCGCCGCCGCCGCTGCGGCACGAGCCCGCTCCGCGAAGCACTCCTCGGCGAACTCGCACTTCAGGCCCGTACACCGCAATGCGGTCACGGAGACTCGTTGCCAGGCGCGCGTCGAACAGCCACCTGGGAAATCATCGCGGTCGCCGGTCGTGGTCTCGCCCGCCCACGCGGTCAGGCGGAGCACTTCTGCGGGCAGAGCCTCGCCCGTAGTGCGGTTGGCGCTCGCCCAGGCGAACAGCGCGTCCTCTTCCTCGTCGGGATAGGCGCCGGCCACCTTGCTGAGGCAGATGTAGTTCTGGCGCCCTTTGAGCAAGGCCGCCGTGGGGCGGCGCTCCAGTGCGGGAGCGAGGGCCGCTAACGCCACCGGCAGATCGTGTTCCATGATTTGGCGTTGCAACACCAGTGTGGCAGTAGCCACGATCACCGGCTCATTTGTCTGCACCGCGTGGATCAGCGCCGGGATCAGATAGGCCAACGATTTGCCGGTGCCTGTGCCGGCCTGGACCAGGAGATGACGCCCCTCGGCCAAGGCCTCGCCCACCGCGAGGGCCATCTTGACCTGGCCGGGCCGTTCGCTGCCGCCCAAGCGCCGGACGGCGCGCTCCAGCGACTCGATGATTCCGCTGGTAGGCAACACCCACACAGCCTACGGCCCGGCGCCCCTGCGGGCGCGAGCGCCGACCCGCGCCCTGTGGAAACTCTCCCCGCCCACACCCCGCCCACCCGGCCACCGCCGGTTCCGGCAGCGGCAGGCTCCGGCAACCGCCGGTTCCGGCAACCGCCGCCCGATGCCGCCCGCCCGGCAAGCGCAGGTTCCGCAGCCGCCGCACCATGGCGCCCGCCCGGCCACCGCAGGTTCCGGCAACCACAGGTTCCGGCAACCGCCGCACGATGCCGCCCACCCGCCTCAGCCGGGCACCACGGAGCGCTCCGGCGGGCGAGGCTGCGGGGTTTGGGCTCGGGTGGCGCCAGCACCACCACCAAGCGTGTTCGCCCGGGCCTCAGACGGCGTAGCGCCGCTCGGCGCGGGCCACAACACGCATGCTGAGCAGCGCAAACACCGTAGCTAGCACGCCCGCCCCGGCCACGCTGACAAAACCGGCGACATAAGAAACACGGTCTATCAACTGCCCGGCGAGGGTTGACCCCAAGGACACGCCGACGCCGAGCGAACAGGACACCCAGGCCAGGCCCTCAGTCAAGCGCGCATCCGGCACCAAGGACTGCATCAGCGTATTCAGATTTATCAGAGTTGGGGCCACGGTGAAGCCGGCGGCAAAGCCGCCGATCGCCAACACGGTTGCCCCAGACGCCAAGGGCAGCATCACCGTTGTTGCAGTCAACGCAGTCAGGAAAATCACCCAGCGCCGGACGGTGGGGCTGACCCAATGACGTGAGCCGTAGCCCAGACCGCCAAAAGCTGACCCCAACGACAGCGCCGCCAAGATCAGGCCGGCGTGGGTCTTGTTGCCCCAGA
Source organism: Bifidobacteriaceae bacterium (assembly GCA_031278675.1). GTDB lineage: Bacteria > Actinomycetota > Actinomycetes > Actinomycetales > WQXJ01 > JAIRTF01. The sequence continues at coordinate 13,115 of JAITJY010000098.1, read as the reverse complement.
CCTCGGTGGCGGCCACCACGGTCACATCGATCGCACCGAACAGCCAGCCCACCATCACCGTCACGATGGCGATCGGCACCACCCCAGGCATGGCCAACAACCAGCCCTCGGTGCGCCGCTCCCCGCCTCCACGGTTGACCGGCGGCTCGGTGGCCCGCAACGAATAGAACCAGAACGATCCGCTCACCAGCAGCACAATCGGGGCAACCAAGCCCGCTGCGGGCGCCACTTGGGTCGCCAGGAGTGTGGCGGCCACCGGCCCAACCACAAACGTCAACTCGTCCAGGGTCGATTCCAACGAGAACGCCGTATGCAGCTTGCGCGCATCGCGGAGCACATAATTCCAGCGCGACCGCACCAACGCGCCGGGCGCCCCGGCGGTGACACCGCTGATCACTGCGGCCGGGAACAAGGTCCACACCGGTGCCTTCAACGTGCCTAGCACCACCAGGACCGCCAAGCTCGAAGCCGAGATCAAAGCACCAGGCAGCATGACGCGTCGCTGCCCGTAGCGGTCCACCAGATTGGAGATCATTGCCGCCCCGAGCGCCCAAGCGATCGAGTTCGCCGCCGTCACCGCACCCGCAGTCCCATACGATTTGTACTGGGCGGAGACCATCATGACCAGCCCAATCCCCATCATGGCGCCGCCAGAACGAGTCAACAACCCGGCCGCGCAGAAGGCCGCCGCCCCCGGGACCTTGAAGAGATCTAGGTAAGGTCGCACGTCACGCCGCCGCCCACAGCGTCATCAGTCCTCCGATCCAACCCTCGCGGCGCCGGTCTGTCAGCGGCCGCGCCCAACTGCCCGAACCGCAGTTGGGTTGCGTGCCCGGCCATCCGCCACAAGGCAACGGGCACATGAAACACCGTCGATGCTAGCACGCCCCCTGCGGCGCCATCGCCCCGCGCCGCACTGCCCACCCCCCGCCATCGCCCTGGCTGGCCCACACGCCCGCGCGCCGCCGCCCCATCCCGCACGCCGCCGCCATCGCCCGCGCCGCACTGCCCACCCCCCGCCATCGCCTTGGCTGGCCCACACGCCCGCGCGCTGCCGCCCCATCCCGCGCGGCGCCATCGCCCAGCGCCGTGCACCTGACCGCCGCCCGTGACGGCGCATCCCGCAACGACTACTTTTGACGTGTGCGAACGCCTCCTCGGATTGCCGTTGTCCCCGGCCCGGCGCCTGCCCTGCTCTACCGGGGTGCCCAGTTGGACGATGCCGCCAACCCGCCCCCCGGCGCCGAGGTGGCAGGCGTGGGGGACGGCATCGTCGCAGTAATTGTCCCTGTCGGCGCCGAGGCGCCGGACGGAACCCACTGGGTGGCGGCGCGACACGCGCTCGCTGACCTGGACCGCGCGACTGGGGCGGCGGCGCTGCGGGTGCTCGCGGTGGCGAATTGGCGGGATCGTGGGCGGTATTGTCCGGCGTGCGGAGCGCCGGTCGAACCCGATCCGGCGCGGGCCGGCTGGCGGTGTAGCGGCGAGGACGTGCCTGTTTTCCCGCGCACCGACCCGTGTGTGATCACCGCTGTGCTGGATGCGGCGGACCGACTCTTGTTGAGCCACGCCGCGAACCATCCGCCCGGCCTCCACACGCTGGTCGCGGGTTTTGTTGAGGCGGGCGAATCGCTGGAGGACGCAGTCCGGCGCGAAACGCTTGAAGAGGTCGGACTGGAACTAGTCGCGCTGCGTTTCCTGCGCTCACAGCCGTGGCCCTTTCCTGGCTCACTGATGACCTCGTTCGTGGCGCGGGCGCGCGGCACCACCATCCGGGTCGATGCGCACGAGATCACAAGTGCGGCCTGGTACACCCGCCCCGAGTTGGACCGGGCCCTGGCCACTTCGGCGATCAGCCTGCCGATGCCGTATTCGGTCGCCCGGCAAACCATTGAGGCCTGGCGCGCCGGCGCCCTGAGCTGCTGACCCGCGCCCGGGGCGCGTTCGCGCTGGTCAGAGCATTGCTGACAGGGCTAGGCCCGGTGCGGCAGTTGGGGCGTCCGGGGCGCACCCAGTGCTAGGCCCAGTGCGGCGGCGCGGGCGTCCAGCGGGTGCTAGGCCCGGTGCGGCAGTTGGGGGGCGTCCAGGGACGCCCGGGCCAGGTCCTGGCGAAGTTCGCGCGGCAGGGCGAACGCCAGTGCGTCAGATTCGGCCGCCACCTGTTCCACCTCGCCAAACCCCAAGGCGGCGAGCCGCTCCAACACTTGGCCCACCAGCACTTCCGGGACGGATGCGCCCGAGGTCAACCCCACGCTCGCGGCACCCGCCAGCCACGCCGGGTCAATTTCATCAGCGCTGTCCACCCGGTAAGCCGCCCTGGCGCCATTGCCGCGCGCCACCTCGACCAACCGCACCGAGTTCGACGAATTCGCCGAACCGACCACAATGACCACATCGGCCAGCGCCGCCACCTGCTTGACCGCGCCCTGGCGGTTCTGGGTGGCGTAGCAAATGTCATCCGACGGCGGATCCACCAGGTCGGGGAACCGCTGCCGGAGGCGGCTGACGGTCAAGGCGGTCTCATCGACGGACAAAGTGGTCTGGGACAACCAGGCCACCCGGGCGCCGTCGGGGACCTGGAGTGAATCGGCCTCGTCCGGCGAACCGACCACCTGGATCGCCTCGGGGGCCTCGCCGGCGGTCCCTTCGACCTCTTCGTGCCCTTGGTGCCCGATCAGTGCTATCGCATACCCTCGCTGCGCGAACTTCCCGACTTCCTTGTGGACCTTAGTGACCAGCGGACAGGTCGCATCAATGACCTGCAAGCCCCGCTCAGCGGCCGCCGCCCGCACCGCCGGCGAGACCCCATGCGCCGAGAACACCACCCGCGCCCCCGGCGGCACCTCATCCAATTCCGCCACGAAGATTGCTCCCGCTGCGGCTAGCTGCTCCACCACGTGCCGGTTGTGCACGATCTCTTTGCGCACGTAGATCGGCGTCCCGTACAGTTCAAGGCACCGCTCCACCGTCACGACCGCCCGGTCCACCCCGGCGCAGTAGCCGCGCGGCGCGGCCAAGTACACCCGTCCCATCAGCCGCCGGAGTTTCGCCCCGCCTCGCCCGGCCCCGTTCCGCCCGCTTCCCCCACCAGCGACGCCACACCGGACCCAGCTTCACCGCCGCCCCCGGCCGATGCCGTTCCGCCACCGGATACCGCAGGGGCGCCGGACCGGACCGGGCTGGTTAGTGCGGTGGGGGCGAGGACGTCGGAGACGGCATCGTCCAAGGATGCCGCCACGTCCTGGCGCCAGGCGCGCTCGGCGCGGTCGCGGATGCCGAGCAGCATGGCGCGGTTAACCGCGAACCCGGCCCAGGCGACTGCTTTGATGGCGAGCCCAATTCGCCACTTTGACCAGGCATAACGCTCCCTGACCACCAGGCGGGTGCCGGTTGGGCCCTCCGGTTCCAACGCAAAGGACCACGAGAACTCGACCCCGGCGCGCGTCGCGGGCGCGTCGGTTGGGGCGGTCAGCACCAGGGCCCGGTCGCCTTCCGCGCGCACTACTTTGAGGGCCAGGCCCTCGGCCAGGGCCACTGCGTCGCCCGCTTCGACGCGCTGCCATTCGGGGACAACGGCCTCGCCGGTGCGGGTGTCGAGCCCGGCCACGCGCTCCAGCCAGCTATACGTGTAGAACCCGGCCTTGTCCTGTCCAATCTGCACCACCCACGGCCAAACCGCCGCAGGCGGAGCCCCGATCCCGATCGCCCGCGTGGTCTGGAGGCTAGGCATGGGGACTTCATCATCGCCGGGCAGGGGCCGGCGCTGTTCGGCAGCGGTCGCGCCCCAACGCAACTGCCAACGCCACGCTGCGGCCGTGCCGAGGGCCGCACCGGCCAAAAACAGATGCCAAAGAATGGTTTTTGTACCCCTGCGCATCTTCCAAGTGTCTCACGGTCACCTTGGCGCTGGAGTGGGCCGGCTGGCCGGGTGTGGGTCTGTCCGCTCTGGGCGGACGGCGGTCGGGAGGAGGCGGTTATACCCACTGCCGGCGCCCGCCGACTGTTGAATGAGGACTGCCGGCGGGGTCTGCGCGGCGGCTCCGCCCGGGGTCTGCGCGGGGTCAGCGCGCGGGCCCCGCAGCGGGGTCAGCACGGGGGTCTGCACGGCGGCTCCGCCCGGGTCAGCGCGGGGTCAGCGCGGGGGCTCCGCCGGGGTCTGCGCTGGGGCTCCGCCCGGGCCCGCGCGGGGGGCGCCAGCGGGGTCTCCGGCAAAATGTGTAGCCTTTGAGCACAAATCTCGCCACTAAGCCAGCCTCGCCTAAGTAGAACTGCTGGCTTTGGGGCGAATTCGGCCGAAATTCTATCCATCGCGCCTATTCGGGGCCTACTCTGTGCGCATCGGCACCATGTGACTTTAGTCACATCACTCCGGCAATGGAGAAGGGTGGTTGGCATGGCTACCAGAAGTAAGAGCAGCGGCCTGAGCCGCATCGGCGGCGTCCTGTGCGTCGGTGTCCTCCTCATCGCAGTGGACAGTGTGATCAGTCGCACCTGGGACCTGGAGTACAGCCTCGGGTTCCCCGGACTGCGTCTGTGGACCATTGGGACCTTGGCCCTAGTGGTCGGTTTCATCTGGACTGTGGCGATCCTTGTGAGACATCCGTAGCGCAGCTCCGCCAACCCGCGCCCGGCCCCCAGTTGATCTGGCGAACGCCGGGCGTTTGCTTTGCCCGGACCTGACCAGCCTGCGCTCCCGGCCGGTTCGAGCACCGCCTCCGGCACGCCGTTGCAGCACATCCTTCCAGCACCCTTCCGGAACCCCCGGCCCCATCCCACCCCGGAGCAGCGGCATGGGAGAATCAGAACCGGCGGAAACGCCCACAGCCCGCCCCGCAAACCCGAAGGAGCCGGACATGAACACCAAAGCACCCGCGCAGGCCACCGAATGAACGATTCCTCACCGGAAATGCCGTGGTCAGTTAGGCAAGTATCCGTCAAACTGCGCGATTACATCGCGCGCCTGGGTTCTATTTGGATCGAAGGCCAGGTAGTCCAAATCAACCGCCGCACGGGTATGGCGTTCGGAGTATTGCGTGATCTAGAGGAGAACGTGGCGCTCGATATCTCCGTGCCTTTCGCAGCGCTGACCGGTTTGGAACTGAGTCCCGGAATGCGTGTGGTGGTCAACGGGAAAGTGGAGTTCTGGTCCAAACAGGGCAGATTGTCTTTCAAGGTCCGCGAGATCCGCTTAGCCGGTGCAGGCCAGCTCCTAGCCCGCCTGGAGGAACTCAAACGCAAATTGGCGGCGGAAGGATTATTCGACCAACGACGCAAACGCCCGCTCCCGTTCGCACCGGCTTTGATCGGGTTGATTGCAGGCCGCGATTCCCACGCCGAGCACGATGTCGTCGAAGTCGCCACCCGCCGTTGGCCCGCCGCGCGTTTCGCGATCCGCAGCGCAACCGTCCAGGGCCCGCTCGCTGCCTCGCAAGTGATGGCGGCCTTGGCCGAACTGGACGCAGACGCCCGGGTCGAGGTGATTGTGATAGCCCGCGGCGGTGGTTCCCTAGAAGACCTGTTGCCCTTCTCAGACGAGGCTCTGATCAGGGCGGTTGCCGCAGCTCGCACGCCGGTCATCAGCGCTATAGGCCACGAACCCGACTCGCCGATCCTGGACCTGGTGGCTGATTTCCGGGCCGCCACCCCCACGGACGCGGGCAAGCGGGTGGTCCCTGACCACACTCAGGAAGGCGAGTTGGTGGCAGGCGCGCTCGGCGGGCTGCGGCGCGCCATGAGCGGGCTGGTGGAGCGCGAAAGTGAGCGTCTGGCAGCGGTCTTGACCCGGCCTGCCCTGGCCGATCCGGCCTGGATTGTCGCCAACCGGCAAGCCGAGGTGGCGGCTTTGATCGCGGACGGGGGGCGCGGCATCGGCGGACGGGTTGAACGTGGCGAGGCCGATCTGGCGACTTGGCGGGCGCGGCTCGTGGGGCTCTCGCCGCAAGGCACGCTGGACCGGGGCTATGCGCTCGTGACGCGGCAGGGCGCGCTGGTCACCGATCCCGCTGCCTTGTCCGATGCCGACCTGCTGGCCGTCCGCGTGGCCCGCGGTAAGTTTGGCGCCCGGGTCGTAGGGTTGGACTCATGAATGTGCCAATCCCCGTCGCCGAGTTGAGCTATGAAGCAGCCCGGGCCGAGTTGATCCAGGTGGTCCAACAGTTGGAGGCCGGGTCGCAGACCCTCGAAGAAGCTCTGGCCCTGTGGGAACGCGGTGAGGCTTTGGCCGCCCGGTGCCAGGAATGGCTGGACAGTGCGAAGGCCCGCATTGAGGCGCGGCGACCCGCCTCCGCGCCGGCCGAGCCGGACGAATAGTCTGCCCGGTCTGATTGGGATGTCCGGGCCGGTCGGCGGCGGTCCAACCGTCTGCCCAGGTCTGGTTGGGGCGAGCCGGGCCCACCCGGCGGCGGTCCAACCGTCTGCCCGGGTCTGATTGAGGCGAGCCGGGCCCGCCCGGCGGGCGTCGCCAGTGCGGGCATAACCGCCTAAGCGATGTGACCGTCTTCCCACTGGCGCGGGTCGAGGCTGGGCCTGGGCCAGGTGTAGTCGGAATCGAACAGCGGGGATGAGATCATCATGTCCGCCGTCGCGGAGTTGCAGGCCGCCGGGGTGTTCCACAGCGCCGCGAGGCGCAACAGCGCCTTGACATCAGGGTCATGCGGCTGGGGCTCCAACGGGTCCCAGAAGAACAGCAGCATGTCGATGCGGTTCTCTGCGATCATGGCGCCGATCTGCTGATCGCCGCCCACCGGGCCTGACAGCAAACGGTTCACGTCTAACCCGAGTTCATATTGCAACATGGTTCCAGTGGTGCCAGTGGCCCACAGTTCGTGCTGGGATAGTTTCCCGCGATTGAACTCCGCCCACTTCAATAGGTCATGCTTCTTGTTGTCATGGGCCACCAATGCGATGCGGCGCCGGTTCGTCAAACTCCTATCTGCCATGCCTCCAGCCTTGCCTCCCAGGCGCCCTGGATGCAAGGCTGCTGGTCCGGGCCCCGCCGCGCGCCCGCCGGGCGCCTGCCGCACCCTCGCCTGTCCCCGCCGCAGGCCCGCCCCGCCCCCGCACCAGCGGGTTCAGCCGCAGATCGAGCGCCCAGCGCCGAGCGCCCGTCCCGCCCCGCCCCCGCCGCGCGCCCGCCCCGCCCGCGCACCGGCGGGTTCAGCCGCAGATCGAGCGCCCAGCGGCGAGCGCCCGTCGGGACCCTCAAGGAGAGCCCAGGTCGGGGCGCATCCGCGCCGTGCGGGCGGCCGCCTGGACCCGGCGCCAGGCGTCAACCTTGCCGTGGTCACCGGACATCAGCACCGCAGGGACCGCCAGCCCGCGCCACACCGGCGGTTTGGTGTAGACCGGGGCTTCCAGCAGGCCTGGCACCGTGTGGGATTCTTCCGCCAACGATGCCGCGTTCCCCAGCACGCCCGGAATCAGCCTGGCGATCGCCTCGATCATGACTAAGGCGGCGACTTCGCCGCCCGCGAGCACGTAGTCCCCGATCGACAGTTCCTCAACCTGCAGATCGTCGCGGCCCCGGTAGTGTTCCGCCACGCGCGCGTCGATCCCTTCGTACCGGCCACACGCGAACACCAAGCGGCCCACGCCCGCGAGCCGTTCGGCTTTGGCCTGTGTGAACACCGCGCCCGATGGCGTCGGGAACACCAGCACGCTCTCCCCCGCCCCCGGCACCGCCGCCATGGCGCCCCTCGCGGCATCGGATCCCGGCCAAGGCATCGCCAGTTCGGCCGCACTCTGGCCGCCCGCCGCATCGCGACCGGCCGGTACCGGGGCGGGCGACGCGCCTTCAGCCGCGCTGGCTAGGACCGCGTCGATTGCTTCGCCCCAGGCTTCTGGTTTCATGACCATGCCGGCGCCGCCGCCATAGGGCGTATCATCCACCGTCCGATGCCGGTCATACGTCCAATTGCGCAGGTCGTGGGTGCGAAGCTGGATCAAACCAGCACTTTGAGCTCGTCCGAGCAGCGACAACGAAGCGGGCGCGAGGTATTCCGGGAAGATCGAGATGACATCAATCAGCATGCGCCACCCCCTTGGGGTGCCGGAGCCGTACCTGACCCTTCCTCAGCCGGGCGGGCGGCCAGCAGTCCTGGTGGCGGGTCAACCACGACCCGGCCACCGGCCGGGTCTACCAGGGGCACCAGTTGTTCGACCAGCGGGATGAGTCCAACAGAACCGTCTAGTTGATTGATTTCGAGCAGATCCTGGGCCACGCCGGTGATTAGGTCAGCCACCGTTCCCACGTAGGTTCCGTCCGGGAGTTCGGCGCGAGCGCCGCGCAACTCGCTGGCATACCAACCATCGGCTTCCTCTGCGGGGCTGACCTGGGCTACCAACTCCAGACCGCGCAGAGCCTCGGCCTGGGTCCGGTCTTTGACCTCGGCGAAGCCCGCGACTGCCCCGGCTGGTGATGTCTCCCGATAAGAAGTCAAAGTGATGTGGTCTAGATGAGTTGGTCCGCCCTGACCCAACGGGAACTGCGAACCTAAGCGAAACCGCAGGTCAGGCCGGTCTGTGCGGAGCTGGAGAGTGACTTGGCCGCGGACACCATGCGCCCGTCCGACGCTCGCCACCACAACCTCAAGCTGGTCGGGCTGCAAAGAGTCTGGCGAACTTGAAGCCCCAGCTGGCGGCCTACTGGGCTGGTCGGAGGCGTCCAGCGGGCCTGGCTGGGGCTGCGGCCTAGGTGGGGATCGGTGGATCGAGGCTAAGGCTCCGCCGACCGCCCCGATTGTTTGGCTAGCAGCATCTTCCGGCGCCTTGGTTTGATCCTCGGGGGCCGCCGCACTGCGTTCCTGCGGACTCTCCCCGGTCTGGCTCACCGCTCAAACCGTCCAGGTCAGCGGCGATCTGTGTCCACGATGTCGACCCGCACGTCTTTGCCCCGCGCGAGCGCGTCCATCACGGTGCGCAGTGCGCGCGCGGTCCGGCCGCCCCGGCCAATCACTCGCCCGAGATCGGCGGGTGCGACCCGGACCTCCAGCAATTGGCCGCGTCGGCCCGGGCGGGTCGCCACCCGGACTGCATCCGGCTCGTCGACAAAACCCTTGACGAGGTGCTCGAGCGCTTCGGTCAGCATCAGCCTGCGGCGTCCTTGGCGCCGTCATCCTCAGCCGCAGCCCCGGCGTCAGCACCGGTCTCGGCACTCGCGGCACCTGCTGCGTCAGCCTTCGCATCGGCATCAGCCCCGGCGTCAGCCCCGGTCTCGGCACTCGCGGCACCTGCTGCGTCAGCCTTCGCATCGGCCTCGGCCTCGGCGCTGGCATCAGCCCCGGCGGCGTCAGCCCCGGCCTTGGCGCCATCCCCCGCCCCGGCGGCATCGGCTTTTGTCTCGGCTTTCGTGTCCGAACCGGCGGCTTCGCCTCCGCCGGCCGGGCTGTTAGCTGCGGGCGCTGCGGCGGCGGGGGGGACGGCATCGTCGGTGGGAGCGGCATCGTCGGCGGGAGCGGCATCGTCGGCGGGAGCGGGCGAATCCGTCGGCTCCGCGTCGGCTCCGGCCTCGGCCCGAGCGGCGGCATCTTGTTCGGCCTTGGCTTTGGCTCGGGCTTCGGCCTGGGCGGCGACCTTCTTGAGAGCCTCGGCTTCGGCGGCCTCAACTGCGGCGGCAGCAGCGGCCTGGGCGGCGTGGCGGGCGGGAACCTTGAGCGTGCCCTCCTGGTAGGGCAGGCCCTTGAACTTCTGCCAGTCGCCGGTGAGCTTGAGCTGGGCCAACACTGGTTCGGTGGGTTGTGCCCCGACCGACAGCCAGTACTGCACCCGCTCCGAATTGACCTCGATATACGAAGGATTCTCAGTGGGATGGTACTTACCGATTTCCTCAATGACGCGGCCGTCACGCTTCGCGCGGGCATCGACAACAACAATGCGGTAATAGGGTGCCCGGATCTTGCCCAGGCGCTTGAGCCGAATCTTCACTGCCACGGCGGCGGTTACTTCCTTTACATGTTTGGTCTCGATGTCCGCTGGCGGCTGGCCCGTCGGGTCTGTCCGCCATCCGGCAAGATGGCTGCGCTGGTCGCGGCCCATCGGGGCCGCCAAGCGCACATACGGTTCGCTATTCTGCCAGAAAACCCGCCCGAGGCTCAATTTGGCCAGCCCCATCCCCCGTTTTCAACCTAAAACCCCCCGCCCGATGCCGTCCACGCACCCCCGCACACCACCCACCCGCCGCTCGGGCCGGGACATGCTGGCCGCAGCGGTTACTGGGGCGCCCCCGGCGGCCTTAGCTGAACTCGATGGCGGAGGCGACGATGATCGGGTATTCGCCGCCGAGGTTGGCGGTCTCGGCGAAGGCGTAGATCTCGCCCGTCACGTGCATTGCCCCGGTCGAGGGCGTCACCTGCAACGTCGGGTCCGCGTAGACCACCAGGACAACCAGGTAGCTGTCGCTCAGCCCGGAACAGGACATGGTCATTTGGACGTCGGTCGCGGTGAACACCGGCGAGGTGGGCCAGGCCACCGTACAAGTGCCCGAATACAAATCCCCGACCGCCCAGCCGCCTTTGCCCTGCTGGGCGGTATCGGCGTCATCGGCCGGCGCGGTTTCCGTGTCCTCGGCGCTGTCCCCTGGGCTCTGAGGGTCTTGAGCCTGGGGTTCATCCGTGACGACATCTACGGGCGCCTGCGTGGGTGTATCGGTTGACCCGCTGCGCGGCGCGTCGCTAGTTCCGCAACCAGCGAGCTGTGCGGTCATCATCAGCGCGAAGGCCAGCGCGACGGCGCACCTGAGCGGGGCGTTATGGCGGGGAAAACGTGTCACAGCGGGCGCTCCTTAGATCTCTTGCCTCCCGCCAGCCTAACGAGGATCGCCACGCTGGGCCAGCGCACACCCCGGGCCAGTGCCCGGCCTGAGCCAGTGCACACCCTGGGCCAGCGCACACCCCGAGCCAGCGCACACCCCGGGCCAGCGCACAGCCTGAGCCAGCGCCCGGCCTGAGCCAGCGCACACCCTGGGTCACAGGACCGCGCCCGCTACCGCTCCGGCTACCACCTCGCCGCGCAGCACCACCGCCTGGGGTGCGCGGAACACGCCGACCGTCTCGCGCGGGTCCGCCGCGTAGACCACCACATCAGCACTGGCTCCCTCTTCGATCCCGGGGATGCCCAGGTAGCGGCGGGCGTCCCAGGACGCCGCAGCGACAATCGCCTCGGGCGGAATCCCCGCCAGCGCCAGCAGCTCAATTTCGGTGCAGAATACGCCGTGCGGGATGTTGGTCGACTCGTCGGACCCGACCAGCAGCGGCACGCCCGCCTCATACAACGCCCGGGCCTGGTCATAGCGCTCCTCATAGAGGCGGCGCAAATGCGCCTCCCAGCGCGGAAACCGGCCCCGCCCGGCGGCGGCAATCTCAGCAAAGTGTTCCCGTTGGATCATGGTGGGCACCACCCGCACACCGCGTGCGGCGGCCTCCGCCATCATCGCCGCATCCAATCCGGTACCATGTTCAAGACAATCCAGCCCGCAGCGTAGTGCCTGAGCAGCGCCCGCTGCTGAGAACACATGTATTGTGAGGCGCGCGCCCACCTCTCGCGCCCGGGCCACCGCCTCACTCAAGCGGTCATCCGGCCAAAGCAGCGCCAAATCCGGTTCCGGCAGCGACCGGTCAATCCAATCGCCAACCAACTTGACCCAACCGTCACCGGCGAGCGCCTCTTGTTCGACGGCATCGGGCAAATCATCCGGTTCGACATCCCGCGCCAGGTACCGCAAGTACCGTTTCGCCCGCGCCAAGTGCTGCCCGCAGCGGATCAGGCGGGGCGCCCAGGCCTCGCCGTCCAGCCAGCGCGTGTTGTATGGCTCGCGGGGACAACCCGCATCGCGCGCCAACAGCACACCCGTATCCCGGTCCGCGAGCGCCTGCGCCCGAGCCTCCCGGGGCGGCACCGCGCCCCCTTCGCCGAGCCCAATATGGCAGTGCACATCCACCAGCCCCGGCACCACCACCCCCTCAATGCGCAGGTCAGCGGCCCGCGACGGCTTGTCGAACGTCAGCCGTCCAGCCACCGACCAAACGTCCGTAACCTCCGTTTCGCCGTCAACAATTACCGCCCCCGATAGGTGAATCACCTCGGTCGCCACTCGGCGCCCCCTTTCCGTTGAGGTCCGGCCGCGCCCGCCTAGGGGTTGGTCCCGCAGGCGGTATGGCGACGCGCCGCACCGAGCCCTCTCGTCCCAGCTATTAAACGTCAGGTAAAGCAATTCCCCAAGTTTGGCCACGCCCCACGCACGATGCCGTCCCCTCCAGTCCGCCACCCCAGCCGGCCGGAAGGTCGCCCGGTAGAGGCGGGACGGCATCAGGCCTGGTGCGGCGCTAACGGCACCGCGGCCGAGGGTCGGGGCCGCCGATCAGCGGCCAAACAACCCGCCCCAGCCGGCCGGAAGATCGCCCGGTAGAGGCGGGACGGCATCGGGCTTGGGGCGGCCAATCCCAAAAGCGGCACCCGGGGGAGCCGGCGGCGCGGCATCGGGCCTGGGTTCGAGGCGGCGGCCCTCGCGGAAAGCGCGCTCCTCGGCGGCACGCTTCGCTGGGTTGCCGCTGCGGGACTTCTTGTTCCGGCGCGGCGGCTGCGCCATCCGGCCCTTCGACTTCTTGCCGCCGCCCATCCCCGGACGGCCACCGCGGGCCATGGAGCGCATCATGGTCTTGGCCTGGTCAAAGCGCTGCAGTAGCTGGTTGACGGCCTGGACCGTGTTGCCGGAGCCGCGCGCAATGCGGGCGCGCCGCGAGCCGTTGATGATCTTGGGGTTGGCGCGCTCGGCGGGGGTCATGGAGCGGACGATCGCCTCGGTGCGGTCCACCTCTCGCTCATCGAACTGGTCAAGCGCCTCGCGCATCTGGCCGGCGCCGGGCATCATGCCGATCAGTTTCTTCATCGACCCCATCTGGCGGACCTGCTGAAGTTGGGTCAAAAAGTCTTCCAGGGTGAAATCATCGCCCTCGCCCTTGATCTTGCGTTCTAGCGCTTTAGCCTGATCTTCATCGAACACACGTTGGGCTTGTTCGATTAGGGTCAGCACGTCACCTAGGTCAAGGATCCGGCTGGCCATCCGGTCGGGGTGGAACACCTCGAAGTCGCCGAGCTTCTCGCCCGTCGAGGCGAACAGGATC
>JAITJY010000062.1 GCA_031278675.1 Bifidobacteriaceae bacterium | reverse complement strand
CAGGTAGATCCGTTCGACTAGATGATCGGCGCCCTTGCGGAGCACCAACGAGGCTCTAGAACGCGTTGGCGCGATGTTTTCGCGCAAATTCGGGGAATTAACGGTGTCCCAGACTGATTCAGCAAAGGCGATGGCAGCGTGATCAGGCATTGAAGCATAGCGATGGAAATAGCTGTCCGGGTTGGCAAAAGCGGTGCGCCGCAACTCAGCAAAGCGGTCGAGATACCACCGCCGAATATCCGATTCGTCAGCATCCAAATAGATCGAAAAGTCGAAAAAGTCACTGACGACCACCTCATCGGCGCCGCGTTGACGCGTCCGGGCGGCCTGGAGCACATTGAGACCCTCAACGATCAAGATGTCCGGCTGGGTGACAACCGTCACTTCTCCCTCAAGAATGTCATACCGCAGATGTGAGTACTGCGGGGCATGAACCCGCGCGGCACCACCCTTGACCTGGGACAAGAACCGGAGCAGCGCGGAGCGCCGGTAAGACTCCGGGAAACCTTTCCGGTCGGATAATCCCCGGGCCGCGAGTTCGGCGTTGGAATACAAAAATCCGTCGGTCGGCAGCAATTGCACCCGGGGCGTGTTAGGCCAACGGGCCAACAATTCGACCAAGAGCCGCGCCACCGTTGATTTTCCGACCGCCACCGAGCCGGCGATCCCAATCACATATGGCGTGCGATGAGTGCCATCGCGCAGGAACATGCCGCGCACATCGTGCAAATAGTGCGAGGCGTGGGCGTGCAGGTTGAGGAGAGCGCTCAGGGGACGGTAGACGGCATCGACCTCTGGGAGGGAAATTTCGTCACCAATCCCACGAATCCGGGCAACATCGGCTGCCGTCAGTGGCAGGGGCGTCGAAGACGCCAACGCCGCCCACTCGTCCCGTTCGAACGCGAGGTAGGGCGATTCAACGGCTGGGGCGGTGGATTGCACGTGACAATTCTCACACGGCGCAGTCCCATCTCGTCCGCCCAGCCCCCGGCGTTTCATCCCGGGCGGGCGAAGGCGCTTCGCGCCGTGTGCCATACGCTACAAAGTCGGCAGTTCCACCCCGGGTGTGCGCGAGGGCTCGCGTGGCGTGAACCTGTCGCTATCGACCACGTTTCGTCCCTGCGGCGCGGGGAGGGGCTGGCGTGGCGTGAACCTGTCGCCACCGACCACGTTTCGTGCCTGCGGCGCGGGGAGGGGCTGGCGTGGCGTGAACCTGTCCGGCATTGACCACGTTTCGTCCCTGCGGCGCGGGGAAGGGCTCGCGTGGCGTGAACCTGTCCGGCATTGACCACGTTTCATCCCGGGCGGGCGAAAGGGCTCGCGACAGCGCGGCGCCGGTGCACGCGGCCGCGAAGAGCATTACCATTAGATGCGATCTTCCCCGCCGGCGAAAGGACTCTAGATGCCACGGATCAGTGATGGTACGGCTGACCTGCTGAAATGCTCGTTCTGCGGCAAGTCGCAAAAGCACGTCCGCAAACTGATCGCCGGGCCGTCTGTTTACATTTGCGACGAATGCATCGATCTGTGCAACGAGATCATCGCTGAGGAAGCGCCGGCCAAGAAGGCCGAATCGACCGCTGAGCTGCCGAAACCTCGCGAGATCTTTAGTTTCCTGGACCAGTATGTGGTGGGCCAGGACGGCGCGAAGCGGGCGCTCGCGGTGGCGGTCTACAACCATTACAAGCGGATCCGGTCGGGTCACGCCCCGGCGACGGCCAACTCGCCGAGTGGCGGCACCGCCGTCGGGGCTGGGCGGGGCCCCGATGGGGGACCGGCTGGGGGCCGCAGCGCTCCTGGGCATGGCGGCTCCGGCCAGGGAGTGCCCGGTCGCGGCGGTCTTGGGCAGGGCGCGGGCGGGCATAGCGGGCCTGGTCAGGGTGCGCCCGGGCAGGGTGGCGCGGCCCGGACGGGGCGGCCTGGGGGCGGAGGACACCCGAGCCACCCGGCTGGGCGGGCGGCGCCCCCAGCCCAGGATGCGGCCGAAGTGGTCGAGATCGCCAAATCGAACATTTTGTTGATTGGACCGACTGGCTGCGGCAAAACCTATGTGGCGCAGACCCTGGCGAAGATGCTGAACGTGCCGTTCGCCATCGCCGATGCGACCGCGTTGACAGAGGCTGGTTACGTCGGTGAAGACGTCGAAAACATTCTTCTGAAACTGATCCAGGCGGCGGACGGCGATGTAAAACGCGCCGAGACCGGCATTGTCTACATCGACGAGATCGACAAGATTGCCCGCAAAGCGGATGGGCCTTCAATCACGCGGGACGTTTCGGGCGAAGGCGTCCAACAGGCGTTGCTGAAAATCCTTGAAGGTACGGTCGCATCGGTGCCGCCGCAGGGCGGGCGGAAACACCCGCAAGCGTCCGATTATCTCCAGGTCGACACGACTAATGTCCTGTTCATTTTGGCCGGGGCTTTTGCTGGGTTGGAAGAGATCATTGCGCAGCGCGCCGGACGCCATGGGATCGGATTCGGTGCCCCGCTCCGCCTGGCGGACGGCGAGGATGACTTCGACGATGTTCGCCCCGAAGACCTTTTGAAATATGGGCTGATTCCCGAATTCATTGGCCGGATGCCGGTGATTGCGACCGTTTCGCCGCTCAGTCAAGCCTCGCTCCAGCGCATTTTGACAGAGCCGCGCAACGCGTTGGTTAAGCAGTACCGCAAAATGTTTGAGTTGGACGATGTCGACTTGCAATTTACCGACGACGCTATCGAAGCGATCGCCGACCAGGCGATGTTGCGGGGTACCGGCGCGCGGGGTTTGCGGGCCATCATGGAGGAGATCCTCCAGCCTGTCATGTTTGATGTTCCGTCCCGCGAAGACATTGTCCAGGTGGTGATTGACCGCGCTGCGGTCTTGGAGAACGTCAATCCGACGTTGGTGCCGCGCGGGGCCGAGCCGCTGACCCGCGACCGCCAGCCCCTGCCGGCCAAGAAGACGGCGTGAGCCTGTTGGACGGAGCCTTCCGCCCGAGTCTCAACCCCGCCGCCGGCGGCGCGACCCCGGGCGGGGCGCCGAGCAAAGGCGCCGAGGCTGGCGCAACTGCGGGCGGGGTGGGTGAGATGGCTGATGCGGTCGGGATCGGCGGTGGCGTGGCTGGTGAAGGTGCTGGGGCTGGCGCAACTGCGGGCGGGGTGGGTGAG
>JAITJY010000413.1 GCA_031278675.1 Bifidobacteriaceae bacterium | reverse complement strand
TGGCGTTGGTTTGGTAGCCGCCGTAGTGCCCGCCACGGGAGCTGGGCCAGCCCTGCTTCTCCACTACGACAACTTTGGCACCGAGTTGGCTGGCGCGGCAGGCCGCCGCGCAACCTGAGATGCCGGCGCCCACCACCGCGATCTCGGTGTCGATGGTTTCGGAAATATCTGCATCAGCGATGGGTTCTGGTGGGGTGTCCCAGCTCCAGCCCCCTGTGGGCTCAGGGGTGGCGGCGCCGTCACCCGTAGGCGTTGGCGTTGCTTCGTCGCCGTCGCTCGACCCGGTGGTGCAGCCGGCCAGTAAGCCTAAGGACGCGGCTCCGAGCGCGCCCGTACCGACTGCTACTCCCTTGAGGAAGTCCCGGCGTTGTAGACCCTTGGTTTCCTCTGGCATGTCTGTTCCTTTCTTCGGCTGCCACCTTCCGGCGCAGCCTTGATTCTCGCGTGATTTGCGAGGTGAATGGGACTATTCGGATTGTCTTGTAATCTGCGAATTGGTAGGACTTGTTGGTGGCCAATGTTCGAGGACCGCCTTGGTCCCCGAATGAGCATCCCGGTTCTGCCCCGTCTTGTCAATGGACCAGTTTCGTCGGCGTGTCGCCAAGCCCCAGCAACGGCAACGAAAACCCACCGACGATGCCGCCGCGAACGAAATCCGATAGCCCTCCGGCTTATCGCTGGGACCCGTCAAGACGATGTGCCCGGCTGGCCGGGAACGCCCAGCGTGCCTCGCTGGCGAGCGGCACAGTAGGCGAGGATCGATGGATCGAGGCTAGGTGCCACACCGCACTCTTGGCCGGGCGCAGGCCGTACGTGAACTTCGGACGGTGCGTCAGCGGCGGGAGTCAGCGTTCTGCTGGCGGGTGGAGGAGGAGCGGGTTAAGGTTCTTCCGGTTCGAACCAGACCGCACCAAGCGGAGGGACGCGGATTGATGCCGAATAGGGCCGGCCATGCCACTCCACAGCTTCGGCCTCAATAGCACCGAGGTTACCAACCCCCGAACCACCGAAAGTCGGCGCATCCGTGTTGAGGATCTCCTTCCACCGGCCGCCTCGGGGCAGTGCCAAACGGTAGCCTTCCTGCGGGACGCCGGCGAAGTTGACCACCACAGCTAGCTGCGCGCCGGTACGCGACTTGCGGAGATAAGCCAAGACGTTGTGGTCGGCATCGTCCGCGTCAATCCACTCGAAAGTGGCCGGATGCGAATCCTGGTCCCACAGCGCCGGGCGCACCCGGTAGAGCGCGTTCAACTCCTTGACCAAGGTGGCCAAGCCCTGATGGTCGCCCTGATCCAACAGCCACCAATCAAGCGACCACTGCTCCGACCACTCGCCCTCGACGCCGATCTCAGAACCCATAAAAAGTAGCTGTTTACCCGGGTGAGACCACATGTAGGCGTAAAGCGCCCGCAAGTTTGCCAACTTCTGCCAACGGTCGCCCGGCATCTTCGAGAAAAGCGACCCTTTCCCGTGCACCACTTCATCATGAGAGAGCGGCAGGCAGTAGTTTTCAGAGAACGCATAAACCATCGAGAAAGTGATCTCGCCGTGGTGATAACGCCGGTTGACCGGATCTTCGCGCATATAGCGGAGCGTGTCATTCATCCAGCCCATATTCCACTTCAGCCCAAAGCCCAGCCCGCCATTCGAGGTTGGCGCCGTCACACCGGGCCAAGCCGTCGATTCCTCAGCGATCAACATCACCCCCGGGTAGCGTTTATAAGCCGTGGCGGTAGTTTCCTGGAGGAAAGAAATCGCCTCCAGATTCTCCCGGCCACCGTAGGCATTCGGCGTCCATTCGCCATCCTTGCGCGAATAATCCAAGTAAAGCATTGACGCCACCGCGTCAACCCGCAAGCCATCAGCGTGGAACTCCTCAAACCAATAGTTGGCGTTGGCGACCAAGAAATTCCGGACTTCAGTGCGCCCACAGTTGAACACCAACGTGCCCCAGTCGGGATGCTCACCGCGCTGCGGGTCCGGATATTCATAAAGGGCAGACCCGTCGAAACGAGCCAAAGCGAAAGCGTCCTTCGGGAAGTGGGCGGGCACCCAATCAAGGATCACGCCAATCCCGGCCTGGTGAAGTTTGTCAACCAGGAACCGGAAATCATCAGGTGAGCCGTAGCGAGCCGTGGGCGCGTAATATCCGGTTACCTGATAACCCCAGGACGGCGTGTAAGGATGTTCCGCGACAGGCATGAACTCGACGTGGGTGAACCCCATCGCCGAGACATATTCCACCAGCTCGCTCGCCAGTTCGCGGTAACCCAAACCCTCCTGCCAGGAGCCGAGGTGAACTTCGTAGACCGACATTGGGCCATCATGAGGATTACTCGCGGCCCGCTTATCCAACCAAGCCTGATCCCCCCAGCTATAATCCGATTCGGTCACCACCGACGCCGTCGCCGGAGGCTTTTCAGCGGCACGCGCCAATGGGTCCGCTTTTTGCACCCAATGCCCGTCACGCGTTTGCAGTTCATACTTGTACTTGTTGCCAGCCAAAACCCCCGGCACAAAGATCTCCCAGACCCCCGACGCCCCAAGCGAACGCATCGCCGTGGCCCCGGATGTCCACGAATTGAAATCGCCGACCACCCGCACCGCCTGCGCATCCGGCGCCCAGAGCGCAAACGACGTCCCGACCACTTCACCCATAACCGATGGGTAACGCCGCACCCGCGCCCCCAACGCCCGCCACAACTCTTCATGGCGGCCCTCGTGAATCAACTGGAGGTCCAATTCGCCAAGGCTCGGCAAGAACCGGTATGGATCATCGTTCACGCTGGTGACATCGCCATAAACCACTTCGACACGGTAATCCGGCACATGATCCGCTGCGATCACGGCGACCCAAATGCCGTCTTGTTCGTGGGTTGCTGGGACGCTACCTTCCGGCGTGACGAACGACACGGCATCGGCCAATGGCCTGAGCGTACGCAGCGTGACCGCGCCGCCGTAGGGATGGGGGCCCAGCACCGAATGCGGGTCGTAATACATGCCATGGGCGACGGCCCAGAGCACTGAAGGATCAACAGGGATGGGTCCAGGGGCGGGCGTCGAAATTGTCATGAACTAACTCTGCCACGAATCAGGGGGCGCCGCGCGCGCCGGGCAGGGGGTCGATCTGGAACACGTGCGCCGGCATGGCGTGCGGGTCAAGCCGCACAAAAGAGTGCGCCGCCCAGGTGTAGGTCTCCCCGGAGAGCAGATCATGGGCCTGGCACACCGGCTCACCGTCCGTCGCGGCCGCTGCCAAGCCCAGGGCCGCCACATCAAGGTAGACCCACGACTCGCGGACGTTGTGCGGATCAAGGTTGATCACCACCAAGACCGTATCCGCGCGCCCATCCGGAGCCAGTTCCGCAGGCAGACGGCGCGAATAGGCCACAGTGGCGGAATCGGATGTCGCATGGACCGACACATTGCGCAGCCGGCGCAGCGCCACATGATCACGGCGAATACCGTTCAGCGTGGCCAGCAGGCCGGCCATAGCCAGAGCCGCCGGAGTCCCAAAGTCACGCGGTTTGTATTGGTATTTCTCATTGTCGAGCTGTTCTTCACTGCCCGGCCGCGCGACGTGTTCCGCCAGTTCATAGCCGGAATAGATACCCCAAGTCGGGGCATAAGTGGCGGCTAAGACAGCCCTGATCTTGAACGCATTGACACCGCCGTCCTGCATATAGGGCGTCAGAATATCATGGGTGGTGGGCCAGATTGCCGGCCGCATAAACGAACCCTGCGTAGAACTGATCTCCTCCAGGTATTCGATCACCTCCACCTTGGTGTTGCGCCAAGCGAAATAGGTATAGGATTGGTGGAAACCAATCAAGGCCAGGTCCAGCATCACGGGCGGCCTGGTAAAGGCCTCCGCCAAGAACAGCACACCGGGCGCTTCGGCGCGGATTTGCGCAATCAGCCGTTCCCAGAACGGCAGCGGCTTGGTGTGCGGATTATCGACCCGGAAAATGGTCACCCCGTGGGCTATCCACAGCCGTACAATCCGCAAAATCTCCTGATAAATCCCCTCAGGGTCATTGTCAAAATTCAGCGGATAAATGTCCTGATATTTCTTCGGGGGGTTCTCCGCGTACGCGATCGAGCCATCCGGCCGGTGCGTAAACCAAGCCGGATGCTGACTGACCCACGGATGGTCCGGCGAACACTGCAACGCCAGATCAAGTGCCACTTCCAAACCCAATTCGTGGGCCCGCGCCACCAGATAATCAAAATCCTCGAACGTGCCCAAATCAGGATGGATCGCGTCATGGCCGCCCGCCGCCGAACCAATTGCATACGGCGAACCCGGATCGCCCGGCCGCGCCGTCAGCGCATTGTTGCGGCCCTTGCGGAACGTGGTGCCGATCGGGTGGACCGGTGTCAAATAGAGCACGTCGAAGCCCATCGCCGCGACCCGGCCGATCCCGTCGGCGCACGTGCGTAGTGTCCCAGAGACCCAGCCGTCCGCCTCCGAAAAGTAGCAGCCCACCGAGCGGGGGAACAGCTCATACCAGTTTCCGGTCAGCGCGCGTTCGCGGTCCACCCGGAGCGGATAGGCGGCGGACCGGGTGAGTTGATCCCGCATGGCTGCGGCGGCGAGGGCCGCTGCGGCCTGATCGCCTGTGGCCTCAGCCAGCCGACTGGCCGGGGCGAGAGATTCGTCGCGCAGGCGGTCTGCGGTGTGGCGCAGCGCCGCGACCAGCGGCTGGGCCAAGCCCCGGGTCTGGGCCGCCCGCTCCAACAACAGCGCGCCTTCCGCGAAGACCAGTTCAACATCCTGGTGGACCGGGATCTTCTTTTCGGCGGCCTGAACCCAACTCGCATACGGATCAGACCAGGCCTCCACCCGGAACGTCCAGTCACCTTCAGCGTCCGGGATCACCCAGCCTTCCCAGCGCGCCAAACCGTGGTTGGTTTCGGTCATCAAAGCTGTTTGATGGACCTTCCCGGAAGGGGAGATGAGGACGGCGGCAGCGCCGACGGGATCATGCCCTTCCTTGAAGACTGTCGCCGTGATGGGCACCGCCTCGCCAACCACGGCCTTGGCGGGCCAGCGCCCGCCTTCTGCGAGCGGACCGACCGCCGTGATGGGGATGCGGCCCAGGCCCGCGAACGGTGCTGGGCGGGGGGTCTTGGCCAGCGGTGGGACCGTGGGCGGGGCGGCCGCCGGCCGGCGGCGGGGGACTGCGTGGCTGGCGCTCGGTGTCACCCCACCACGCTACCCGCCCCAGGGCGGCCCGCGCGCCACGGCGGTGGGGTGGGTGGGCGCCGCATCGTCCGGTGCCGCCCATAAGCGGCCCGCGCGCCACGGCGGTGGGGTGGATGGTGCGGCATCGTCCGGTGCCGCCCATAAGCGGCCCGCGCGCCACGTCGGTGGGTTG
>JAITJY010000132.1 GCA_031278675.1 Bifidobacteriaceae bacterium | reverse complement strand
CGAACTCCAGGCTGAGTGTGTCGCGCCCGCGTGCCGCCGCAGTGGTGGTGGGCTTTGTGCTGCCCTTGGTGCTGTCGCCGACGGCCGCCTCAGCCGCCGCCTCGACGATCCCGCACGCCAACTCTGCCGAGGTCGCCGCCGCGCAGGTCAGCGCGCCCCAGACCGGCTTACCGCAAGCTAACGCCGCGTCGGCGGTGCCGGTGAAGCAGGTGGCTGCTGCCCAGACGATGCCGCATACTAGCGCCGCTCAAGCCGCCGCCTCCGCCCCTGCGCGAGCGGCCGTCGGGGAACTCGGGTCGCCTCAAGCCAACGCCGCTGAAGTCGGCGCCGCTCAGACCGCTGCCGCGTTGGCGGTCCCGGTGAAGCAGGTGGCTGCCGCTCAGACGATGCCGCATACTAGCGCCGCTCAAGCCGCCGCCGCGCTAGCGGCGGCCGCTCAAACCAGTGCCGCTCAAGCCAGCGCCGCGCCGGCGAATGCGGCCCGCGCGGAGGCAGTCCGGGTGGCTCGGGCCGGCGTGTTGGGGGCGCCGCAGGACCCCGCAGCGGTTTATGTCTCGCAGAACGGGAATGATCAGACAGGTGATGGTTCAGGCGCTAACCCGTATCAGAGCCTGACGATGGGGTTCGAATCGGTGGCTGATGGGGGCACGGTTTATGTGATGGATGATCTGGATTTAACGGTAGAGGCTCATGTGGGCGGGGTGAACGATTCCCGTAAGATCACGCTGGCGAAGGACCCGGCCGCAGGGGCCGCAGAGGTGCGGATTGTGCGTCATAATGACGCAGATGACATAGCTGATTTCAAGGGGAATATGGTGTCGGTCGGCGCTGGAGGCGGGTTGACGTTGAAAGATGGTGTGGTGATTGATGGCAATAATGTGCCCAGTCTTAATGCGGCGGTGACGGTGTATGGGACCTTCGTGATGGAAGGCGGCCGAATTACCGATAATACTACGTCGGGTTATGGTGGTGGCTTGTATTTGCAGGATACGGGCGGAGCTTTGTTCCAGATGAAAGGCGGGTCTATCGCGGGGAATACAGCGAGCCAAGGTGGTGGTGGAGTGTATTTCTTGTCAGGCCGGATGGAAATCGAAGGTGCGGCCCAGATTGGGACAAGCGATACAGATAATGGTGTCTATTTGAGCCAGAACGCGCTGATCGAACTCACTGGGACGCTTGACGCGTCCGCGCGGATCAATGTTGAGAACCGCCAGGGTGCTTCCGTCGGCGCTCGGATCGCCACGAAGGCATCTTCGGTGGGTGCGTTGACCGCTCAAGACGTAGCGGCGTTCCACTGGCAGACGATCGCCTACACAATTGTCGCCGGGACGGGCGCCAACGTCCAAGACGCAGTGTTAGCGGTTGATCAGACGGATTTCTACGTAGCAGGTGATGGCAATGACACCACTGGCACGGGCGCCATCGACAAACCGTTCGCAACCCTGACCAGGGTGTTTGAGGAACTCCCGAAGGGTGTGAATGTTTCGGCTACGGTTCATGTCAAGTCGGACATCACGGAATACGCGAGCGCCACCCTGCGTGAAGGCGACGTCACCATCAAGACCTGGGATCAGGCGGCGCCGTCCCCTGCGGTGATCTCGCGGAGCACCAGCGATGACTTTACCCAATACATTCTCAATGTCACCAACGGCGCGACTTTGCTGCTGGACAACATTGTGGTCAACGGCAATAAGATGAACAACTCGTTGTCGGCGCTCCATGTGGAGAATAAAGCGACAGCGGTGTTGAATAACACCACCATCAAGGACAACTACACCTCCACTCAGGGCGGTGGCGTCTCAGTGGTGTTAGGCGGCGCGCTGCAGGTCGGGGACGGTAGCCGGATCGAAGGTAACCAAGCGACTGGTAATGGTGCCGCAGTTTATCTTTACAGCCAGCCGAACGCTGATCTTTCGACCATGGAGGTCAGCGGGAATGTGGTGATCGGTACCCCGAGCGGCACGGAGGGAATCTATCTGGGAGCGGATAATAAGGTGGACTTGAAAGGGGACTTGCCCCCAGGGGCGGTGATCTGTTTCGAGGGTAAGGGCGCCGGTCCAACGATCGGTGATGTCTTGGTCAAAAAGACGGGCGGGGAGACGGTTTCGACGGCGGAAGCGCTCCAGGTTTACTATCTTTATCAGGACGCCTCGGTTGTAGCGGACACGGACGCTAACAGTTATGTGTTTGCGGCTGGCTATCAGATGTTTTATGTATCGGCGGCGGGTAGTGACACCACGGGTTTGGGTACCCGTGGCCGTCCGTTCGCCACGTTGGCGTACACGTTTACGCAGGTCAAGGAGGGGGTTCCCGCTGTGGTTGGGGTCATGACGGACCTCATTCACGACCAGGCCGCCACGTTGACGGGTGACCGCTCGGTCAAGTTGATGCCTGACGTGTCCGGCGACGCCGAGATAGTTATCCAGCGCGTCGCCGGTTTCGCAGGGGTCATGTTGACGGTCAATACCCAAGCGTCGCTAACGATTGGTGACGTCACCCTGGACGGTAATGGCACCGTTGTGACGAACGCCAACGGTGTGCTGCTGGTCCAAGGCACCCAGGCTAACCAAACTGCCGAGGCAGTCCTGGCGGGCGGCACGATCCGTAATGCACGGTCCACCACCAGCGGCTACTCAGCGGTCAGAGTGACCGCCTCGACCGCCAACGCCGCAGCCAAGTTCGTCATGTCCAGCGGGAAAATCACCGGTAACCGGGCACTCGCCGGCGGCGCGGTTTATATGGCGGCTTCCGCATCCGGGGCAGTCGCGAGCTTCGAGATGGACGGTGGTGAACTGTCGAACAACACCGCGACTAACTACGGCGGGGGCGTCTACCTAAGTGGCGGTGCGAGCGGCGCCACCGCAATCTTCAGGATGGACGGTGGTCAACTGTCGAACAACACCGCCCCGAACGGTGGCGGCGTCTATACGCTTGCCAGCACCTCTGGTTCGTCTGCCTCTTTCCAGATGCTGGGTGGCGCAGTGTCTGGCAACACCGCCACTAGTAGCGGTGGCGGCGTATATTTGAGCGGTGCGCTGGCGGCGGCATCGTTCTCGGGGGGCCAAATTACCGGGAACACGGCGGCCACCGGCAAGGCGCTCTACCAGGCGGCGGCGACAAACCGGATTACCGTGGACGGTGAACCGCAGCTTGGGACCGGCGACGCCGACAACGGTGTCTATCTGGTGGCAGGCGCGAGCCTGAGGGTGGCCGCCGACTTGGGCAGCCAAGCGCGGGTCAATGTGGAGCAGATTGCCGGTGCAGTGGTGGGTACCTTGGTGGCCACCAAGACGAGCGGGAATGTCACCGAAGCTGAGGCGGAGTTGTTCTATTGGATGGGTGACCCGCTACAGCGGGTGGGTGCCTTGGCCAGTGCAAATACCTATGTGGTGGACGGGTTGAAGGCTGTTTTCGTCGACTTGAACGGGAATGACCTAACCGGTGACGGCTCGCGCACGGCGCCGTTTGCCACCTTGACCAGAGCCTTCGAGGTTGCTTCGGCCACTGCCCAGGCCACTGTCAACGTGATGGGTGACTTAACGGCAACGGCGAACGCGCCGTTGGGTAGCCCGAAGGATGTGGTGTTGCGCACGGACCCGGATGTCGGGAGTCCAGCTACGGTCACGCGGAACACATCAAGCTGCCTTATATCGGTTGGTCCCGGTGCCTCGCTGACTGTGCAGAATCTACATGTGGACGGCGACAAAAACGGCTCTTACAGCGCCAACACCAGCTCGTTGGTGTGTGTCAACGGTTCGTCCGCGACCGGCCCGGCGCGGTTCACGCTGGAGGAAGGCGGCGTCCTGACGAACAACCACGCAAACTACGGTGGCTCCATCGCCGCCTACGCCAACGTTGCCAACGGCTCAGCCGAAGTGACGGTAGCGGATGGGGTAATCTCGGGGAATACCGCAAACTACAGCGGCGGCGGGATTTACGGGTCAGCCAGTTCCAGTTCTGCCACAGTCACGGTGACACTCAACGACGGAGAGATCTCGGGGAACAGTGCTGCCAGCGGCGGTGGCGTTCAGGGGTCCGCCTCAGTGTCGGGAGCGATCGCCAACTTGGCCATAGTCGGCGGGGCCATCACCAGCAATGTAGCTAGTGAGATGGGCGGCGGTGTCTCCGCCGCAGCCTCGAATTCCGGCAGGACCAATCTGAACATCTCCGGCGGTGAGGTGAACCTGAACCAGGTGGCTCAGATCGGCGGTGGCGGGGTGGCTGCCTACGCGACGACTTCTGGCTCTTCAGTGACCACAATGTCAGGCGGTGTGATCGCAAACAACGAGGTTACAGGGACAGACTCCACCACGGGCGGCGGAGGCGTGCTGGTGTACGCCACTTATAGCAATACCTCCAGTTACGGGTCCGCCAATTTCACCATGAACGGTGGGCAGATCCTCGCCAACGAGGCGTGGAAGGGCGCAGGCATCTACTTGCGGACAGCTAACAATACCTATTCGCGGGCCACGGCCACGCTGACGGGCGGCACAGTGAGCCAGAACCGGCTAATGGACGTGTCCGGCCGTGGCGCGGCAGTTGGTTTCGAAGGCACCAGCACGTCGACGCAGCAACTCTACCTTGGCGGCTCGGTCAGGCTCGGCGTGGACAGTGCCGACAACGGCGTTTACTTGTCCGGGTCAACCCACTACATCTACCAATCGAGCGCGTTCTCGGACACCGAGGCGCGCGTCAATATCGAGGGGAAGGTTGATGCGACCTACAACACCCAGGTGGTGGCGCGGAGCGGGACGGCGACCACGACGGACCAGTCCGCCCAATACCTGTGGCAACCTGGTAACGGGCTTAGTGTGACGGCATCGGGCACTGCACAATACATCTTGACCGGCGCCCCTCAACTGTACGTCTCGAAGGACGGCGACGACGTGAACGGGCTAGGTAACCGCGCGCGCCCGTTCGAGACCATCAGCCGGGCGTTTACGGCCGCGGCGGCTGTGTCGGGGGTGACTAGCACGGTCTACGTGATGGATGAGGTGCCTGCGGTCACCACTGCCACCGTGACTGCATCCAAGGCCATCCGGTTGGCTGCCGACCCGGAGGCGAGCGACCAGGGGGCCGTTCGGGTGGTGCGGGCCGCCAACAACATTGTGCTGCTGCAGGTCAACGCCGGAGGAACCCTGACCTTGGTGGATGTGACCGTGGACGGCCAAAAGGATGTTTACCCCGACAACACTGCGCCACTGGTCTACGCGCTGGGAGCCAACAACAACGCCACCGCACAGTTCACCATGACTGGCGGGGCGCTGGTCAATAACCACGCCACCAGCGGGGGCGCCATCAGCGTCTACGCGCCGGGCTACAGCAGTACCAATTCCTCTTACTCCAGCCGAGCGAGTGCCTACATCAGCGGTGGGACGATCCAGGGCAATTCTGCGGTCACTGGCGGCGCCTTGTCGATCCGGGGCTATCAGAGGATCGCGTATGCTCAGGCGACGGTCGCCGGCAGCGCGGTCATGAACGGCAACGAGGCCACCGAAGCCGGCGGCGCGGTCTACGTCTATGGGCGTCCCTACACCACCACCGCTGGTTCAAACACCTACTTCTACCAAACTGGTGGGACCATCAGCGGGAACACGGCCCCGAATGGCGCGGGTGTCTATCTGACGACTGACACCGACGCCGCCGCTTACGCTGCGGCTTACATCACTGGCGGGACCATTACGGGCAACACGTTGAGTGGCTCTGGCGGGCACGGCGCGGCGGTCGGCTTCCAAGGCGACTACCCGGCCACCCAGTTACTTTATGTGGGCAGCAACGCCCGGATCGGGACCGACGCGAACGACAACGGTATCTGGTTGCCGGCCAACTACACCATCAAGCAGTCCTCCAACCTGGGCGATGACGCAACCATCGTCGTCGAGGGCAAGGACGGTGCCGACGCCGGGACCGTGATTGTCGACAAGACAACCAGCACTGCCGTCTCTGCCGCAGAGGCGGCCAAGTACATCTGGGCGCCATCCACCCAAAACTCGGTGGCACCGGCTACGACTGGTCAACAGTATGTGCTCACCGGATCATCCACCTTGTATGTCAGTTCCCAAGGCAACGATTCGACCGGCGACGGCTCCCGCGCCAAACCGCTTCTGACACTGACCAAAGCATTCGGGCTGGCCACGTTATCAACTCCAGCAGTGGTTTATGTCATGGATGCCATGGAGGCGCCGTCTACGGCTGTGGTGACAAGCCGCAAATCAATCACCGTTCGGGCTGACCCGCAGTCCTCTGACCCGGCGCCGCGCATCACCCGGGCAGTCGGCACTGCTGGCAACTTGGTCCGCGTCGAATCGGGCGGGAGCCTGACCTGGTATGACGCGATCCTCGACGGTGACAAGGCGTCCGGGACAGCCAGCAGCGCGGCGCTCGTCTACGTCTTCAACACAACAGCGTCCACCACGGCGGCTTTCACTTTGGTATCCGGCGTGTTGACCAACAACCAAGGTACCAACGGCGGCGCCATCTACGCGACATCTTCGGCGGCCACTGCACGCACCGTAGTCACCGTCAACGGCGGTGAGATCACCGACAACAACGCCGCCAACGGCGCCGGCGTCTTTGTGACCGGGGCAGGCGCGGCGCTAACCGTGACCGGTGGCACCATCTCAGGTAACACCGCCAGCTCTAACGGTGGCGGAATCTACCTGGTCAGTGCAACCTTGACCATCTCCGGCGCCGTCCAGGTCGGGACGGGTGACGCCGATAACGGCGTCTACCTTGGCGCGGGCGTCGTGATCGGGCAATCGGGCGACCTTCCGGTCGAGGCCCGCATCAACGTGGAGGGCCGGGCGGATCTGGCCACCAACGCGCTGATCGCCACCAAGACCGGTGGCACGGTCTCCGATGAAGAAGCTGCCCGCTACCACTGGCAGGGCGGTACTCAGACCATCATTACCTCCGGGACCAGCCAGTACGTTGTCCAACGGCCCACCGGCTCGATCTATGTGGCGGCCAGCGGTAGCGACCAGACCGGGGATGGTAGCCAAACGAATCCGTTTGCGAGCCTGGCGCACGCTTTCGCCTTCGCGCCTACGGGCACAGTCGAAGTCTTCTTGATGAGCGATGTCGACGCAGTCGCCGCCGCGCTGGTGACCAGCAGCAAGAACATCACCCTGGCGCCGTATCCGGCCGAAGCGGAGTTCAAGGTGTTGCGGGGTGGTGTTGGGTTTGCGTTGTTGGAGGTGGCGGGTGGTGGTTCGTTGGTGGTGTCGGGTTTGGTGTTTGATGGGAGGAAGGATGTTTATGCTGGTAACAGTGAGTCTTTGGTGCGGGTGGTGAATGCGGATTCTTCTTCGGCGGCGGTTT
>JAITJY010000115.1 GCA_031278675.1 Bifidobacteriaceae bacterium | reverse complement strand
GCAATACACCCACGACCCCACCACCGGTATCACCACCATCACAACCCCAACCGGACACCACACCCACATCCCACCACCACTACTCCAATAACCAAACAAAGGGTCAAGGATTCGAGGGGCCGGCGGGGACCATCGGCTGCGCCGAGGACGGTCAGGGCCGGCGGGAACAATCGGCTGCGCCGAGGACGGCCGGGGCTGGGACGAACCGCGCGGCATCGGACAAGCCGGAATCAACCATCTTGCGGGCGAGCGGTGTAGTAGGCGAGGATCGGTGGATCGCGGCTGACCGCGCGCTACCCGATCGCGGCTACCGGGATAGCTAGGGGAGTGCCGGAGGCATCGCGGCGCAAGTCGATCGCGGGCAAGTTGACGGGTTTGCCAACAGCGTCGATGGCGCGGGGCGGCCGCGCCCCCACCCAAGCGTTGATCAGCCGGTCCTGGTTCTTCAGGAAACGTTGGCAGCGCACGCCACCAGTCGCCCGGCCCTTCGGGGGGTATTCCCACAACGGAGTGACCTTCGCGGCCCCGGTATCCAAGCCCGGTAGAGCCCGCGTGGAACCAGCGACCGACGCGACAACCGCGTCGGTGCCCTCCTCGATCACGCCATAAAACAAAACCTCAGCCCCAGGCGCGAGTTTGATCCCAGCCATCCCACCAGCCGCCCGCCCCTGCGGGCGCACCGCACGCGCCTCAAAGCGCAGCAGCTGCGCATCCGACGTGACAAAAACCAGCCACGCGGGATCGGCCCCCGCACCACAGCCCACCACCCGGTCGCCGTCCCGCAACTGGATGACGTCCCACGCCTCGCGGCCCCCTGGCACGTCACCAGCTACCACCCGTTTGACCACGCCCTGAGCTGTGCCGAGCGCCAGCGGCGGTGCATCGGCGAGCAGTGAACCCAACCCGACCACGGTCTCACCCGGCGCTAGGTCGAACAACTCTGTGACAGGCGCGCCGCCAGCCAACGACGGCGGGCCGGCGAGCGCCGGCAACGCCGGCAGATCCAAACAAGAAATGCGCAGGGCGCGCCCCAAGCTGGTAATAGCCGCCACGTCGGAACGGGTGGTGGCGGGCACGGCGGAACGGACGGCATCGTGCACCGAACGATCCCCGTCGCGGCTGAGGGGGGTCGCGTCGGCGGTGCGGGCCATCAAGGCGCTGGCGGCCAGGACCGCGAGACAGGGGTGATCCGGCACCTCAAGCGGGGCGGCGGTGCGCCCGGTGCCGCGCGGGGCCGCAGCGGTGCCACCGGATTCGGACCCGTCGGACTCGAGGAGCACCGTGCGGCGGGGGGTGCCGAACTCGGTGGCCAGATCGGTCAATTCGGTGGCGACCACGGCGTGTAATTCGGCGGTGGAACCCAAAATGGTCTCCAGGCGGCCAATCTCGCGGGCCAGTTCGTCCGACTCGGCCTCCAACTCGATCCGCGAATACTTGGTCAGGCGGCGCAATCGCAGCTCAAGAATGTATTCGGTCTGGGGCTCGGTCAGGTCAAAAACCGCCATAAGGCGGCCGCGGGCCTGGGCGGCATCCTCCGAGGAGCGGATCACCTGGATCACTTCGTCAATGTTGAGCACCGCGATGAGCAGGCCCTCGACCAGATGGAGGCGTTCGCGGCGCTGCGCGAGCCGGTGGGCGGTGCGCCGTGAGACCACCTCGATGCGATGGTCCAAGAAGACCCGCAGGAGGTCTTTAAGACCCAGGGTCTGGGGGCGCCCGCCCACCAGAGCCACATTGTTGATCGAGAACGAATCCTCCAGCGGGGTCAACCGATACAGCTCACCGAGCACTGCTTCCGGGTTGAACCCCGACTTGACCTCGATCAGGAGCCGCAAGCCCCGTTTGCGGTCTGTCAGGTCGGTCACCGCCGAGATGCCCTGGAGGCGCCGCGCCTGGACCTGGTCCTTGATTTTCTCGATCACCTTTTCGGGGCCGATCAGGTAGGGGAGTTGCGTCACCACGATCCCCATCCGGCGGGCCGTCACCTTCTCAATGTGAGCCTGGGCGCGCGTGCGGAACATCCCGCGCCCGGATTCGTAGGCTTCGCGGATGCCGGCCAACCCAACTATCTTCCCGCCGCCCGGCAGATCAGGTCCGGGCATCAGGCGCATCAACTCGGCTGTGGTGGCCTCCGGGTGGGCCAACAAGTGGCGTGCTGCTGCGCAGACCTCCACCAGGTTGTGCGGTGGCATGTTGGTGGCCATGCCCACGGCGATCCCTGCCGCGCCGTTGACCAGCAGGTTCGGGATGGCGGCGGGCAGGACCGCCGGTTGGGTCGTGGAGGAATCATAATTTGGTACAAAGTCAACCGTGTCTTCATCGAGACTCGCGGTCATGGCTAAGGCGGCCTTGGCCAGCCGGGCTTCGGTGTAGCGCGGGGCTGCCGGGCCGTCATCCAGGGAGCCGAAGTTGCCGTGGCCGTCCACCAGCGGCAAGCGCAGTGAGAACGGTTGGGCTAGGCGGACCAGCGCGTCGTAGATTGCAGTGTCGCCGTGTGGGTGGAGCCGGCCCATCACATCGCCCACCACCCGCGCCGATTTGACGTGTGGCCGGTCCGGGAACAGGCGCATTTGGGACATTTGATACAGGATCCGCCGTTGGACCGGTTTCAGTCCGTCGCGGGCGTCCGGCAGAGCCCGCGCGTAGATCACCGAATAGGCGTATTCCAGGAAGGATTGCTCCATCTCCTGTGACACATCGACATCGGTGATGTGTTCCGGGGCGTTGTCCAACGCCCCGCTGCCCCCGCGCCTGTCCGGCCGTTGTTGCGCCATGTGGTTCCCTCCGCTGTTCCTCGCCGGTTCACGATAGCCCACCGGCGCACTCCTCGCCCGCAGCCCAGGCGGCGGCGCCGGGTGTCGGGTCGGCTACGGGTCTAGCTGCGGGTCCAGCTACGGGTCCAGCCGCCGCAGCAAGTGCCGGTAAGGGATGATCCACAGACCGCAACCGCGATCCGGGCGACAAGTGGCAGGATGGTTGCATGCTCCAGCACCAAGAGTTGCACGACCAACTTGAATCAGTCGGCTATTTCCCAAAGATCCTGGGCGACGTCGTTGACGGCGCTGTGGCGGGCGAACCAATCAAAGGCTTTTACGTCCAACCGGACGTGGCCTTCGGGCACGGGACCATCGGCCGGCACCTGTCGGTGCTGGTGTTGACGGCGCGGCGCCTGATCGTGGTCCACGCCGATGACCACGCGCCAGACGAACACGGCCCGGCGGCGGTGGCGGCATCGGCGGAGTCGGTCCCGCTGGCCAAGCTTGGCGCGGTGACGATCTCGCGGATCTATTCCGACCCGACCACCTACGAGGCCGATGCCGTGCCCCGCGTTGTCCGGTTCGCGCTCGGTTGGGGCGCCACGCAGTCGCTCGATCTTGAGCCGGCCGGTTGCGGCGACCCGGAGTGCGAGGTGGATCACGGCTACGCCGGCACGCTGGCCGGCGACGATATCAGCTTGTCGGTCACGGCGGACGGGGCGGGCGACCAGGCGGTGGCCCAGTTGCTGGCTTTCGCTCAGCAGGTGTCGGTGGCGGCCGCTGCCGCCGCCACGGTCGCTGGCTAGGTGGCCTGGTGCCATCCGGCCCGCTACCCGCTTACCCGTCCGGACCGGAGGGGCCGCCTTGGGTGACGCGGCCCCTCTATGGCTCCGGGTCGTTGGCTTCGGTGCTTGTCGAAGCGCTGGCGCGCCGCGCTGACGGACGCAAGCTGGTGGTGGTGTTAGCGGATGGTCTGGGCCTGGCAAATTTGAGCGCCCGGCGCGGGCATGCGCCATTCCTGTGGAGCGCGCCGCGTGAGCGGTATGTCACCGGGTTTCCTTCGACCACGGTGACGGCGCTCGGGTCGTTCGGCACGGGCTTGGGCCCGGGCGCTACGGCCCTGGCCGGCTATTCGTTGCGGGACCCGGCGACGGGCAGGCGCGCCAGCCTGATCAAATGGGACACGCCCACACCGCCGACTAGTTGGCAACCGCACACGACGCTGTTCGAGCGGTTGGCGGCCGAAGGCCAGCCTGCGGCGTTCGTTGGTGAAGCACGGTTTGAAACATCCGCGATGACGCGCTCTTCGCTGCGCGGTGCCCGGTTTTATGCGGGTGGGACGGCTCCGGCGACGCGGATCGCGGCGGCGCTGCGCGCCACCAAGGATGGGCCCGGTTTGGTCTACGTCTACTGGGGTGAACTGGACAAGGTTGGCCACGCGCGCGGGTGGGAATCTGCGGACTGGGCGGCGGCACTGGAACGCCTGGATGGCGCCGTGCGTACGCTGGTGGAGTCGCTGGCTCCGCCCTGGGAGGTCTGGTTGACTGCGGATCACGGGATGATCGACGTGACGAGTGGTCCGCGCTGGGATGTCGCGGATTATCCGGACCTGGCGCAGGGCGTCTCCTTGGTGGCAGGCGAACCGCGCGCGGTCCATCTGTACACCGCCACGCCCGATGCCGTCGCAGCCCGTTGGCGGGCCCGCTTGGCGGACGCGGCATGGGTTTTGACCCGCCGTGAGGCGATCGCTGCTGGGTTGTTCGGCCCGGTGGACCAGCGGGTGGTGCCTTACCTCGGTGATGTGGTGGTGGCACTGGCTGGGCGCGGGATTGTGCTGGACCGGGCCGGCCAAGGGGCCGGGCCTGGCGAGATGGTTGGCCATCACGGCTCGCTGACCGAAGAAGAAATGGGTATTCCGCTGCTCCGCTGGTCCCGCTAGACCGTTGACTCTGTCCAAACGGCCCCGCCGGCGCTCGCCGCCCGCGCCCGGCCGCCGCTAATCGCGGCGGACGTCCACCACCATCCCGGTCAGGCCAGAGGCGATCACGTCGAGGGACGCCTCGGCGACCTGCTCGGCGGACAGGAGCGTGCCCGGGGGTTCGGCGCCGAAGGCGCCCCGGCGCATTGGTGTTTCGGTCCGCTCGGGGTTGACCACATTGACCTTGATCCCGTCGCCGGCCCACTCTTCCGACAGGGCCTGGGTCAGGTTGACGACGGCCGCCTTGGATGAGGAATAGAGGGCATAGTTTTCCCGGCCGCGAGTGTAAGCCGAGGAAGTGAACAGCAACAGGTGTCCCCGGGTGGTCGCCAGGTGCGGATAGGCGGCGCGGGCCACATTGACGGCAGCGGTGTAGTTGACCGCAATAGACTCTTCGATTTCCTCAGGTGAGGTGGTGGCCAGCGGCCCGACCCGCAGCACGCCGGCGGTCAGCACCACGGCATCGATCTGTGAATGTTCCCTCGCCACGTCCGCCAAGGCGTCCTCAATGGCCTGAAGGTCCTGGACGTGGAGCCCCGTCGAGCTGCGCCCGTGGGCCACCACCACGGCTCCGGCCGCCCGCGCGATCCGGGCGATCTCCGCCCCGATCCCGTACGAGCCGCCCAGCACCACCAACACTTTGCCGGCCAACGCTGCGGTCAATTCGGCCAAAGTTTTGGCCGGCGCCTGGACGCTCGCCAACTGGAACAGTTTGTCCGCGATGGTCAGGTCTACCGGATGGGTCACCTTGATGTTGTCCTCGGACCCGAGCACGCATTTGACCTCCACCTCGGGGAGGTAACGCACCACCACACCGCAATCATCGGTGGCGTGGAAATAAGGGTCCTCTATCGCTTTGGCGTAGGCCGCGCGGAGTGTCGACAGCTTGAATCCTTGGGGCGTCTGGCCGCGCCGCAGCCTGGAGCGGTCGGGGATGCGGGTGATCACCTCGTCCTCGTCTACCAGCACAATGGTGTCCGATGACGGGATCGCCACATCGACCGCCTCATGCCGGTCCAAAGCCTTGACGCACGCTGAAATGATGCGTCCCGACACAAGCGGCCGGACGGCATCGTGCAACAAAATCTTTGCCTCATCCGCGTCGATCGCTTCCAAGACCCGCCGCGTGGTCTCGTTGCGGGTGGTGCCGCCCTCTAGGATCAGGCTGAGCTTGGCGTAACGGCTGCCCAGCAGGGTTGCGACCTGCTCGGTCCAGCCGGGCGTGATCATGACGATCACGTCGTCGATCAGAAGATGGGCGTCGAATGCCCCGACCGTGTGTTCGAGGATTGTCTTGCCCGCCACCTTCACCATCTGTTTCGGCACGGACAGGCCTAGCCGGGCGCCCACGCCCCCCGCGAGTATCACGCCATAGGTTTTCACCCCTCCAGTCTCCCATCCGGCGCGGCTTTCCGGGTTGTCTTCCCGCTGCCCGATGCCGCCTGCTCGCCTCCCAGCGCCCGGCGGGGTGGGCGGGGGTGTGACGCGGGGCGCAATGGTAGCCTTGCCGGGTGCTGTTGAGCGTGGTGCTGCCGGTCTATAACGAAGCGGCGGTGCTCGAATCATTCCACACCCGACTCGTCGGCGCCGTCGCAGCGGTGGCGGGGCCTGAAGATAGCTGGGAAGCGCTCTACGTCGATGACGGTTCGAGCGATCAATCTGTTGCGGTGATTCACGGGCTGGCGCAACAAGATGACCATATCCGGCTGGTCGCTTTGGCCCGGAATTTCGGGAAAGAAATCGCCACGACGGCTGGTATTCACCAAGCGGCCGGTGACGCGATAGTCATGATGGATTCGGATGGGCAACACCCGCCCGAATCGATTGGGGAGTTCCTGGACGCGTGGCGCGAAGGTGCCCAGGTGGTAATCGGTGTGCGGACCGATAACCAGAGCGCACCCCTGGTGAAATCGATGGCCTCGCGCGCGTTCTATGCTATATCCCGATCGCTGTCCCAGGGGCATTTGCTGCGTAATTCAACCGATTACTGTTTGATTGATCAGGAGGTCGCTACAGCGTTTCGCGGCTACGGTCAACAATCGCGGATGACCCGGGCCATTATCCAATCTATGGGTTATGCGCAGGGGCGAGTGGAGTTCGCGGCTGATCCGCGCATGGCGGGCCAGGCGAGCTACTCGACCAGGAAACTGGTCAGCCTTGCTCTTGACGCCCTGGTCACGGGCTCCAGCAAACCGCTCATGTGGTCAGCGGTGTTAGGTGGTTTCTTGGCGCTGGTTGGATTCTTGGCGGGCTGTGCGGTGTTGGTCGAACAACTCATCTTGGGCGATCCGCTGGGCTGGAACTTTACCGGGTCGGCGATGTTGGGAATCTTGGTGTTGTTTGTCACCGGTTTGATTCTGGGTTCCCAGGGCGTTATCGGCCTATATTTGTCGGCCGTCTACCGTGAGGTGCTGCGCAAACCGCTTTACTTGGTTAATGCGGCGCGATCCTTGGGGTACCGGCCGTGATGGCACGGCTGAGGCCTCCCAGACAACTCAAACGATATGTCGTTACCGGCGTGGTCTGCTACGGCGTGGAACTGGCGGTGCTGTTGAGTTTGCCGCCGCTGGGCGTCAATAACGCCGTCACTGTCTCGGTCAGCTTTTGGCTGGGTTTGATCGCATCTTTTGTGGCACAAAAACTGTTTGCTTTTGAGGACTCGCGCGGTGGCCTGGTGGCCGCCGGTCAAGCCGGCGCCTACTGCGCCCTGGTTCTCTTCAACTACTTGTTCACCTTGGCGGTGGTGGCTCTGGTGCCCCAGACGTTTCCGGTGGTTGTGACGCGCACGGCTTGCCTCGCCATGACAACGATCTGGAACTAC
>JAITJY010000051.1 GCA_031278675.1 Bifidobacteriaceae bacterium | reverse complement strand
ATGCCGTCCACCCAACGTTTAGCGCTCACCGCCGCCAGCGCCAGTCAAGCCTCTTTGCGGCGGCATAATCTGGCGCTCATTTACGGGTTGATTGCCCGGGCGAGTGGTCCGCTGTCGCGGGCCCAGCTCGCTGAGGCGGCCGGGGTGACCCGCGCCACGGCGGGCGCCCTGGTAGACCGAATGGTCGAAGCGCGCCTGGTCGAAGAGCTGGCGCCGGACACTTCCGGGCGGGCCGGGCGGCCCGCCAGACCGGTGCGGTTGGCGCGCGGCACCTTCGCTGGGATCGGCCTGGAAGTCAACGTCGATTACCTGGCGGTGCGCGGGATCGACCTGGCGGGCGAAACCCTGGCCGAGCGCATCTCTCACGTCGAGGTGGCCGGCACCTGCCCGGCGGCCACGATCCGCGCCCTGGCCGACCTGGCGGCGCCGGTCCGGCGTCGGCTCAACGCGCATCACTGCCGGATCGTGGGGACCACCTTGGCGGTGGCGGGCCTGGTTGACCGCCAGACCGGCTACCTGCGCACCGCCCCCAATCTGGGCTGGCGGGGCGTGGACCTGATGGGACTGGCGCGGGCGGCCGGCCTGGCAGGCGAACTCGCCGTCGACAACGAGGCAGCCCTCGCCGCCCGCAGCGAACTCGCAGCGAGCGCCGAGCGCGGCCCGGACTTTGTCTATGTCTCGGGCGGGATAGGGATCGGTGCGGGGATTGTCCGCGGCGGCGCGGTGGCCAGGGGCGCCCACGGCTGGGCCGGCGAACTGGGTCACATGACGGTCGATCCGGCCGGCCCGCTCTGCGCCTGCGGGGCCACCGGCTGCCTCGAACGCTACGCCGGGCGCCGCGCCATCCTCGCCGCCGCGCTCGGGCCGGCCGGGTCCGCCGCCCCAGGCGAGAAGACCGGCACCAAGCCGGGCGCCACTGTGGCTCCGGCCCCGGGCGGTGCGGTAGTGCCGGGCACCTCTTTGGACGATGCCGTCCGCCTAGCAACAGCCCGCGACCCGCAGGCACTGGCCGCCTTGGGCAACGCTGGACGGGCGCTCGGTGTGGCGTTGGCCGGCGCCTTGAACTTTGCGGATCTCGGGACGGTGGTGCTCGGTGGGGATTTCGCGGAGTTCGCCCCGTTTTTGATCCCTGCGCTCCAAGCCGAGTTGTCCCGCCGGGTGGTGAGTTGGGGCTGGTCCCCATCCGACCAGGTGATCCGCGTGGCGGCGGCGCGGCATCTGCCCGCGCTGACCGGTGCCGGCCTGACCGCCACAGACCTGGTAGCAGCCAACCCTAAGGCCTACCTGACCTGACAGGCGCCCCCAGCCGGGCGGTGCGCGCCCACGCGGGCCGCCGCCCGCGACCAGAGCGCAAGTACGGGAAGTTCCAGGTCAAACGCCCGGGCCAACGGTCCCGCGACGCATCGTGGGCCGTCACCACGCGCCGGCAGCGCGCGTCCCCGCCAGCCGCGCCGCGCCCACCGCCCGCAGAGCCGTCGCGCCCTTAAAGCAACGGTATTGGGTCTAGCCCTCACCGGCACTGGTGCGGCGGTAGACCGCCCACCCGTAGGGATTGTCCACCGGACGGTACTCGCGTTCCAGCAATTCGGTCAGCGCTGCGCCCAACTCAGGGCTGACGGCCCTGGTCAGCCACGAGTTCTGAGCGGTCGGCGAACTGAACGCGATCAACTCCGCTTCGCCGTCCAACATGTCCTGGGCCTGAGCGTCGCACCACTCACGTTTGAACTCGGCGCTAAAGGTGGACATCGGATCATAGCTGCGCGCTAGGGCCGGCGCTCGCTGCGCGGCATAGTAGACCGGCGCAGCGAAGCCGATCAGGGCCACGCGGTCACCGGGCGAGGTTGCCGCATCAAGGTAGCGCGCCGCTAGCTGCACCGAGCGCGAAGCGTCGGTCGGTTCCCAGATCACAGTTTCACCCCAGGAAACAGCCACCGGCACGGCAAAGGCGGCCAACCCCAGGGCGGCGCCCGCCACCAAGCCCTGAGCCCAAACCAACCGCAGCCGCGCCCAAGCGCGCGCCACCCGGACCGCCTTCGCCATCAGGTACGCGATTGGCCAGGCCAGCAACGGGACGAACGTCATCATGTAGTTCGGGTCGGGGTTGCCGGATACCAGGTTCGCCGCCAGATTGGCGGCCCAGCCCGCCGCCCCAACCAGAGCGATCCAGCGTTGCGGGGCGCCCAGCCGCACTGGTTGCGGGTCCATGCCCGCCACGAACACCCACACCCGCCGGCCAACCAGTCCCACCACAGCCAGACAGAACAAGCCGACCAGGACCAGGGTGCCGCTGGTGCGCAGGTAGGCAATCATCTCGATCGCGTTCGTGAGGCGTGCGGACCGCGAATACTCCCAATGGAGCACATCGCCATAGGCGGCCCGCCAGGCCGCCCCCAGCGATCCTTGGCTCGCCAACCAGATCGCCGCTAAGCCCAGCACTGCGGCGCAAGCGCCCACGGCGGACCCCGCCAAACGGAACACCGCCCGCCAGCCGCCGCGCCACACCCAATACACCGCAGCGCCGAGCGACGCCACCACCGCGAAAGCGGCCAGGTTGGGCCGCAGCGCCAGCATCACGCCAACCGCCACCCCGAGCGCTGCCCCGCGCGCCACCGGCCGGCGTCCCACCTCTACCACCGCCCGGCTGGTGGTCAACACGGTCAGGGCGAGCCACGGCATAGCCCACTCTTCGACGAGGTTGCCGCCCACCAGCGTGCGAGCCAGCGGCGCCAACGCCAACGTGGCTGCCGCCGCCGCCAGCCACGGCCCCACCGCGAGTCGGGCGATCCGCCACATGAGGACCGCCGTGGCCAACAGGGCCACGAGTTCCAGCACATAAACGCCGTGCCAATAATCGATCATCACGCCGAGAGCGTTGATTAGGTAATAGGCCGGACCTTTGTTCTCCCAAACCTGGGTGTAAAGCGCATCGCCTTGGGTGA
>JAITJY010000448.1 GCA_031278675.1 Bifidobacteriaceae bacterium | reverse complement strand
AGGCCGCAAGTGGTGCACCTTCAGCACACGGCTCTTCGCGGACGATGCCGTCGCCTCGCCCCCCGCCCCCTCCCCCGCAGGGCCGTCCGCCGGTTCGGCGTCCTCGGCTGGCTCAGCCTCGGCGGCTCCCGCCGCTTTGGCGGACTTGGCGGACTTGGCGGGGGCCGCAGCAGCGGCGTCGGCCGGATCGGCCTCACCCGGGGCGGCTGCGTTGACCGCTTTGCCGGATGACGCAACCCCGTCCGCGTCCTCGGCCGGCCCAGCCTCGGCGGCTCCCGCCGCTTTGGCGGGCTTGGCGGATTTGGCGGGGGCCGCAGCGGCGGCGTCGGCCGAGTCGGCCTTGGCCGCTTTCGCTTTGGCGGGCTTGACGGGTGCGGCAGCGGCTTCGGCCGCATCCGTCGGCTCAGCAGCGGCGGGCTTCGCCGCTTTGGCGGGGGCCGCAGCAGCGGCGTCGGCCGGATCGGCCTTCGCCGCTTTCGCTTTGGCGGGCTTGGCCGCTTTGGCGGGGGGGACGGAACTGGCGGAGGGGGCGGAGCCGCCTATCTGGTCTTCTTCTTGCGCCATGGCTAGTTGACCTCCTCAACGCTCACTAGGTGCGCCACTGTGCGGACCATGCCGCGCACCACTGGGCTGTCTTCCTTCTCGACGGTCTGACCAATCTTGCGCAAACCGAGGGACCGGAGCGTGTCACGCTGGTTCTGTTTGCCGCCAATACCGGATTTGACCTGCTTAATCCTCAGTTTTGCCATCATTTCACCTCTGGGAGCGCCGCAGCTATAGCACTTTGAGCCTGGGCGCGCAGCAACGGCGCGGGAGCCACATGCTCCAGGGCCAGGCCCCGGCGCACAGCCACAGCCTGGGGTTCTTCCAGCGCCTGAAGCGCAGCCACAGTCGCATGAGCAATGTTGATCGCGTTGGAAGACCCCAAAGACTTCGACAACACATCATGAATCCCGGCACACTCCAACACGGCGCGCACGGGACCACCGGCAATCACACCGGTTCCTGGCGCAGCGGGCCTCAGATAAACCACGCCGGCGGCAGCCTCACCCTGGATCGGATGCGGGATAGTTTTCGCAATACGCGGCACCTTGAAGAAGGATTTCTTCGCGACCTCGACACCTTTAGCAATAGCGGCAGGGACTTCTTTTGCTTTGCCGTAGCCCACGCCGACTGTGCCGTCGCCATCGCCCACCACAACTAGAGCGGTAAAGGAGAACCGCCGGCCGCCCTTGACCACTTTGGCGACGCGGTTGATTGCCACAACGCGTTCTAGATACTGGTTGCGGTCGTCATCGGCACGGCTGGAGCGCCGCCCATCACGCCGGCCGGTATCACGCCGACCGCCGCCACCAGCGCCACCGCCGCTGCCACCGCCGTCACGCCTGTCTTGATCAGGACCTCGCTGGTCACCAGCCATCAGTTGGCCTGCCTTCCATAGTGTTTCGCCATCCGTCCCACGCGCCTGGCCCTCACAGGGTCAACCCGCCCTCGCGGGCGCCTTCCGCTACAGCGGCCACCCGGCCGTGATATTTGTTCCCGCCGCGGTCAAAGACCACGGAACTGATCCCGGCAGCCCGCGCCCGCTCGGCCACCAAGGAGCCGACCTGCTTCGCTTTCGCGGTCTTGTCCGCTTTCAAGGCCCGCAGGTCAGCTTCCATGGTAGAGGCCGACACGAGGGTGTGACCCACCGAATCATCTACCACTTGAGCCACCATGTGCCTACTTGAACGGGTCACCACCAACCGGGGCCGCTCGGCGCTCCCGACCAAGTTCTTGCGCACCCGGTGATGCCGTTTGGCTCGCTGGGCAGCCCTTGATACTACTGCCACGTCACTTACCAGCCTTTCCAACCTTGCGCCGGACCACTTCACCTTGATAGCGCACACCTTTACCTTTATATGGTTCCGGTTTGCGGAGCTTACGGATATTGGCCGCCACTTCGCCGACCTGTTGTTTGTCGATCCCGCTGACAGTGAAACGGGTCGGCAGTTCAACCACGAACTGGATGCCTTCGGGGGCTTGGACCAGGACAGGGTGCGAGAACCCGAGCGCAAACTCCAAGTCTTTCCCTTTCGCCACAACCCGGTATCCGGTGCCGACAATTTCTAGCACTTTGGTGTAGCCGTCGGTCACACCGGTCACCATGTTCGCGACCAGCGTCCGCGACAGGCCGTGCATGGACCGCGAGCGCCGTTCTTCATCCGGCACAGTGAGTACGATGCCGCCGTCCTCGTTTCGCCCCACATCCACCGGTTCCGGCAGTTCACGGCTTAGGGTGCCTTTGGGACCCTTGACCGTGACCAGCCGACCGTCTATGGTTACGTCCACTCCGGGCGGCACTGGGACTGGCAATTTGCCGATGCGTGATGCCATCTGCGCGTCTCCTTTCACCAGATGTAGGCGAGGACTTCTCCGCCTACACCCTTCTTGGCCGCTTGCCGGTCAGTCAATAACCCGGACGATGTAGACAGGATCGCAATCCCTAGCCCGCCCAACACCTTGGGCAGATTGGTGGATTTCGCATAAACCCTCAGGCCTGGTTTTGAGATGCGCCGCAGTCCGGCCAGCGCGCGCTGGCGGTCTGCACCGTATTTCAGCACCACGCGGAGCGTGGCACCAACGGGGGCTTCCTGTTTGGTCCAGGATTCGATATAGCCCTCCGTTAAGAGGATTTGTGCGATGGCGGCCTTCATCTTTGAGAACGGCATCTCTACCGCCTCGTGATGCGCGGCGCTCGCATTGCGGATGCGTGTCAGCATGTCCGCGATCGGATCGGTCATTGTCATGTAGGTGAGCCTTCCTCCCCGTGGTTTCCTGGCCTTGGGCCGAGACCTGCGGCGTAGTCGATTACCAACTGGACTTCGTCATTCCGGGCAGTTCGCCGCGGTGCGTCATTTGACGCACACAGATCCGGCAGAGCCCAAACTTGCGGTAGACGGAGCGCGGCCGGCCGCAGCGCGTGCAGCGGGTGTAGCCGCGCACCTTGAATTTTGGTGTGCGTTCAGCTTTGACGATCAGTGATTTTTTCGCCACGTCAGTTGTTCTCCTTGAACGGGAAACCGAGTTGCGTCAGCAGCGCCCGGCCTGCTTCATCATCCGCTGCGCTGGTCACCACTGTGATGTCCATGCCGCGGACGCGGTCGATGTGGTCCTGGTCAATCTCATGGAACATGGACTGTTCCGTGAGCCCGAACGTGTAGTTGCCTTGCCCGTCGAATTGGCGGTCGCTCAGTCCCCGGAAGTCGCGGATGCGGGGCAATGCGGTGGTGAGGAGCCGATCCAAGAACTCCCACATGCGGTCACCCCGAAGGGTGACGTGAGCCCCGATCGGCATGCCTTCACGCAGTTTGAACTGGGCAATTGACTTCCGCGCCCGGGTTACCACCGGTTTTTGGCCGGTGATCAACGCCAGGTCCGCAACGGCTCCGTCGATCAGCTTCGAGTCTTTGGCGGCCTCGCCGACACCCATGTTGACCACGATCTTGGTGAGGTTCGGCACCTGGTTGACATTGCTGTATTTGAATTGTGCCCGCAGGGCCGGCGCAATTGTTTCGCGGTAGCGGACCTTGAGGCGCGGCGGGGCGCCGGCCGAACCCTTGGCTTCGCCTGCGGGGGCTGGACCCTTCTTGGCTTTGCCGGCCTCGGCTCCGGCGGCCTTAGCGCTGGCTTTGGCACTGGCCTGAGCTTTCGCGTTGGCCTTGGCCTTCGCGGCCGCCGTAGCGCTTTGTTTGGCGCTCGCCTTGGCAGTTGTCTTGGCAGCCATTACTTAGAGCTCCTTACCGATTGTGCGGCGCTCAGCGCGGCCCGCAGCCGGGCGCCTGTTAGCGCGAACAGCGCTGACGTTCCTATCGCTTGTGCGGCGTTGCCCGCCGTGATCAGCGCACCAGGCGCCGGGACGCTTGTTAGAGCCACCATCACTTAGAGCTCCTTACCTGACTTCTTGGCGTAGCGCACCCGCACCCGGCGGGTGCGGCCGTCGCGTTCAACCAGTTCCTCACGGAAACCCACGCGGGTGGGCTGGCGGGTCACCGGGTCCACCACCATCACGTTCGAGACGTGGATCGGCGCTTCGATGGTTTCAATCCCGCCGGTCTTAGCGCCGCGCGCGGACTGGCCAACCTTCTTGTGTTTGGTGACCCGGTTGACAGATTCGACAATCAGCTTGTCTTGGTCTTTCAGTACCATCAAGACGCGGCCCTGTTTGCCCCGGTCGCGTCCGGAAATAACCTGGACCAGGTCACCTTTCTTGATCTTCGCCATAGCTCAGAGCACCTCCGGCGCCAATGAAATGATCTTCATGAACCTCTTATCACGCAATTCGCGGCCTACCGGACCGAAGATGCGGGTACCGCGGGGCTCGCCATCGTTCTTCAAAATTACGGCGGCGTTCTCATCGAACCGGATGTAACTGCCGTCGGGGCGGCGGCGTTCCTTGGCGGTGCGCACCACAACGGCTTTGACGACATCGCCCTTTTTCACGCCACCGCCGGGAATGGCGTCCTTGACGGTCGCCACAATGGTGTCCCCGATAGAGGCGTAACGGCGGCCGGAGCCACCGAGCACGCGGATACACAAAATCTCTTTCGCGCCGGTGTTGTCCGCCACTTTGAGGCGGGTTTCTTGCTGAATCATGCCTATCCCCTACTTGGCTTTCTCGAGGATCTCTACCACACGCCAGCGTTTGGTGGCGCTGAGCGGGCGGGTTTCCATGATCAACACCAGATCACCCACACCGGCGGTTTCGCCTTCGTCGTGAGCTTTGACTTTGCTGATGCGGGTCATGACTTTGCCGTAAAGCGGGTGTTTGACTCGGTCTTCGAGGCGGACAACCACAGTTTTCATCATCTTGTCGCTGACCACCACACCGCGGCGGGTTTTGCGGTGCGAGGTGCGGGCCGGGGCCTGGGCCGTGTCACTCATTTCTTCTCAGCCTCCACATTAGAAGTCGGTGCGGTCCGGATGCCCAGTTCCCGTTCCCTTAGGACGGTATAGATCCGGGCTATGTCACGCCTGACCGCTTTGAGGCGGCCGTG
Source organism: Bifidobacteriaceae bacterium (assembly GCA_031278675.1). Classification (GTDB taxonomy): domain Bacteria; phylum Actinomycetota; class Actinomycetes; order Actinomycetales; family WQXJ01; genus JAIRTF01. The sequence continues at coordinate 2,021 of JAITJY010000448.1, read as the reverse complement.
CGATTCGCGGTCGCCGGTGGCACTGGCGAAACGCAAGTTGAACAGTTCTTCCTTGGAACGCTTCAGGGCAGCGCGGAGACGTTCATCATCCAACAGGTCTAGTTGGTCCGGCATTAGGTCTTTCGAACCATAAGCCATTTCACTCACCACCCTCTCGGCGGATAAAACGGCATTTCATGGGCAATTTGTGCATGGCGCGGCTCATCGCTTCACGAGCCAACGGCTCAGGCACCCCAGATAGTTCAAACATGACCCGGCCAGGTTTAATGTTGGCGATCCACCATTCTGGTGAGCCTTTGCCGGAGCCCATCCGGGTTTCGGCCGGTTTCTTGGTCAGGGGCCGGTCCGGGAACACATTGATCCAGACTTTGCCGCCGCGTTTGACGTGACGGGTCATGGCGATACGAGCCGCCTCGATCTGCCGGTTGGTCAGATAGGCGGGTTCGAGAGCCTGGATCCCGTAGTCACCGAACGCGATTTGGGTTCCGCCCTTGGCAGCGCCCGAACGCTTCGGGTGGTGCTGTTTGCGGTGTTTGATCCGACGCGGAATCAGCATGCCTCAGGCCTCCGTTCCCGTTGTGGCCCCACCTGAGGTGAGGACCTGGTCTGTTGCGCCACGGCCGGATTCGCGGGCAGGGCCGCCGTCGCGCGCAGTATCTCCCGCACGCCCGGTGCCGTCTCCCCCGCGCCCGGTGCCCTCGTTCCGGCCGCCTTCACCACGCCGGCCACGGGGACGTTCGCGATCACCGCGTTCGGTCCGGCCGCTGCGGGCGGGCCGGGGAGCGGCCGCTTGTTGCCGAGCGAATTCTTTTTCGGTCATGTCGCCCTTGTAGATCCACACTTTGACACCGATCCGGCCAAAGGTGGTGCGGGCTTCAAAAAAGCCGTAGTCAATGTTGGCGCGCAGGGTGTGCAGGGGGACTCGACCTTCACGGTAGAACTCGCTGCGGGACATCTCGGCGCCACCCAGACGGCCGGAGCATTGGACGCGCACGCCTTTGGCGCCAGCCCGTTGGGCGGATTGGAGTCCTTTACGCATGGCGCGGCGGAAAGAGACACGGCTGGCTAGTTGTTCAGCTATGCCTTGAGCCACCAACTGGGCGTTGATCTCGGGGTTCTTGACCTCAAGGATGTTGAGTTGGACCTGTTTGCCGGTCAGTTTTTCTAGTTCGCCGCGGATGCGGTCAGCTTCAGCGCCGCGCCGGCCAATCACAATCCCGGGGCGCGCAGTGTGGATGTCCACGCGCACGCGGTCGCGGCTCCGTTCGATTTCTACCTTGGCTATGCCAGCCCGTTCCAACCCGGTGGCCATGAGCCGCCGGATTTGGACATCTTCTTTGACATAGTCGCGGTAACGCTGGCCCGGTTTGGTTGAATCGGCGAACCACCTGGAACGGTGGTCGGTGGTGATCCCCAGCCTGAACCCCAGCGGGTTGACCTTCTGTCCCACTAGCGGGTCGCCTCCTTCTTTGCGGCTTCGCGGACCACGAATGTAATGTGGCTGGTCCTTTTCAAGATGCGTCCGGCGCGGCCTTTGGCCCTGGGCCTAAACCGCTTCATGGTGGGGCCTTCATCGACGTAGGCTTCCGCCACATAGAGCGCGGAGCGCTCCACGCTGAGTCCTTGGCCTTCGCGTTTGTCCAGGATGGATTGCATGGCGGATTGCAGTACTTTGCGCACGGGGAGGCTGGCCGCTTGGGGTGCGAACTTCAGGATGGTGATCGCCTTTTCGGCGTTTTGGCCACGGACCAGATTGACCATCCGGCGGGCTTTCATGGGGGTGACGTGGATGTAGCGGCCGGACGCTTTGCCGACCAACAGGTCGGTGACCTTGCGAGATTCTCTGCCCATCAGCGGCGGCGTCCCTTCTTGTCGTCTTTTTCATGTCCGCGGAAGGTGCGGGTGGGCGCGAATTCGCCAAGTTTGTGTCCCACCATTGATTCGGTGACGAACACCGGGACATGTTTGCGGCCGTCGTGGACCGCGAAGGTTAGACCCAGGAAGTCTGGCGTGATCATGGA
>JAITJY010000446.1 GCA_031278675.1 Bifidobacteriaceae bacterium | reverse complement strand
GCAGATCGTCTTGCGCCGCGCGGTCCCATTGGTGTTGGAGTATCCCCCCGACGACCCGTTCGACAGCCCGGAAAACCGGGCGGCGCTGCGCGAGTCGATCGCCCAGGCGGATCGCGGCGGGCTCAGGCGAGGGGACAGCGAAATAGACGGCCGTGCCCCCGCCTGACGCTACGCTGTGCGCCATCAGGGACTCGAACCCCGAACCCTGACGTATAGCTCAAGCCGGGGAACCCTGGCGATCTCACCCACTTGAACCCGGACAATGCAGGTCAGCGCGTTACCGGGCATGACGCGCTGACCTGCGCAGACGAGTCAGTCTCGCGGTGGGTCTTTCGGTGGGCCAACAGCTATCGCCAGGTCGGTGAGCGGCGGGGTCCAGACCGCCGGATCGGCCTCGACCTGTTGGCTGGCGCGGATGTCACGGACCTGGCCGGCACCGCCCATCGCCGTGTCGGCCGAGGAGGCCGGGAACCAGACATACGGGATGCCGCGGTTCGCGGCGTATCTGATCTGTTTACCGAACTTAGCAGCGGTTGGGGCGGTCTCCGCAGGGATGCCGCGCGAGCGCAGCACGGCTGCGATCCGGTCCGATTCGGGGCGGCTCGCCTCATCTACCACGGCCACCACGACCGCAGCCGGGGAGATCCTCGACGGCTCCAACAGTTTCAGCGCCAGGACGCGGCTAACCAGCCGCGTCACCCCGATCGACAATCCCACCCCGGGGTAGGTCTGACTGCCTTCCTGAGCCAGCGAATCATACCGGCCACCAGAGCAGACCGAGCCCAGCGACTCCTGGCCCAACCAGACCGTCTCATACACCGACCCGGTGTAATAGTCCAGGCCACGGGCTATTTTGAGGTTCGCCCTGAGGGCGCCCGGGAGCTGGGCGCCCCCGGCCACCAGCAACGCAGCCAGCTCCGCCAGACCCTCATCCAGTAGGGCGCCGCCCGCGCCGACCTCAGCGGCCAGGGAGGTGACCGCGTGTGTGAGGTGGTCGGCATCGTCCGTGGCAATCTCAGCTAAACGGAGAAACGCGTCGGCTTGTGCCGCGCTCAAGCCCTCCCCTTCGAAACCGCTGCGAACTGCGGCGGGGCCAATCTTGTCCAACTTGTCGAGCCACCGCAGCGGCGCCTCCATGTCTTCGACTCCGAGGCTGGCGCCAAAGCCCTGAACCAGTTTGCGGTTGTTCACCGACACGCGGAACTGGCCTATCCCGAGTGCGTGCAGGGCCTCGGCCATGGCCAGCGGCAACTCGACCTCGTAGTGAAAGGGCAGGTCACCTAGGCCAATCACGTCCAAGTCCGCCTGTAAGAACTCCCTGAAGCGGCCGTCTTGGGGGCGTTCCCCGCGCCACACCTTCTGGCATTGGTAACGCTTGAACGGAAACTCCAAATGGCCGGCGTTCTCCAGAACATACCGCGCCAGCGGCACGGTCAAGTCGAAGTGCAGCCCGAGCGTCTTCGCGTCCAGTGAGCCGCCCTGGCCCGCCGCGCCCGCCTCCTGGAGCCGCCGCAGCACGTAGACCTCCTTCGAGGTCTCACCTTTGCGCAGCAACTGATCCAGCGGTTCGACCGCTCTGGTCTCGATCTCCGTGAACCCATGCAGTGCGAACACCCGCGATAGCACTCCCAGGACATGGCGCTCCACGGCGCGCCCCGCCGGCAACCATTCGGGGAATCCGGACAACGGTCGCGGACGAGCCATTCTTCGAGCCTTTCATCCAATAATCATCAACGCGTGGCCGGTCCGCAGCCGCTGGTTGGGCCGCGCCCAGGCCGGCCGGCTGAGCCGGACCTTCCCAGACTAACGGACCACGTTGGGCGCCTCCGCGTTCCGCCCCGCACGTGCCGCTCGTGCACCCCACGCGCACCCCCGTAACGCCCCGAGCGCTCCCCACATCCACCCCACGCACGCCCCCGCACGCCCCCGTTTCGCCCCGAACGCTCCCCGCATGCGCCACTCGCGCACCCCACGCACACCCCCGCACGCCCTCGCGGACGCGCCCCCGAGCGCCCCCGTGCCACCCCGAGCGCTCCCCCCGTCCCCCCCCGACCAGACAAAAAAACCCGATTACCCCGGCTCAAAGGCTTCTACCTGGTATTACCGCTAGACTTTGCGCGCCGACAAGAATCGCCCCTGGAGATTAGGATCAACGATTATGGGTAAGCGCAACTTGAAACGGGAACGCGAACGCCGCCGGGCATTGGCTCGCCAGCAGCGGATGATCGCCGCAGCGGAGCGGCGGCGGCGGCGCCAGCTTGCCATTGGGATCACTGTGCCCGCAATCGCGGTGGTCGGGGTGGCCGCAGTCATCGTGATGCTCCTGGTCAACCGGGAAGACACGCCCACCCCAACCACGAGCGAGACGCCAACCGAAACTGTCGACGCGAGCGGCGCCACGGAGGAAACTGCTGACCCCGGCTCGACCCCGCGCGCCACCTACACTGCCGTGCCTGATCCGGCGCTCGCCGAAGGCCGCGAATGGACCGGCGAGATTGTCACCTCGGTTGGCACGCTCGGCATCACGCTGGATGGTGCGGCCGCACCGCAGGCCACCGCGAACTTCATCCAACTCGCCGGGGACGGCTATTACAACGCCTCAAGTTGCCACCGCCTCACCACGGACGGCATTTTTGTCTTGCAATGCGGTTCTTTGACCGGCGACGGCACAGATAATCCCGGCTACCAGTTCGGACCGGTCGAAAACGCGCCCGCAGATGAAATCTATCCCACCGGCACAATCGCCATGGCTCGTGCCGCTTCCGAAGACTCCCAAGGGGCACAGTTCTTCATTGTCTACGAGCCCAGCACCATCCCGGGCGGATACAGTGTCTTTGGGCAAGTGACGTCCGGCCTCGAAGCTATCGAACAAGTCGCCGCAGCTGGCACCGCCGACGGCTCAACGGACGGCACCCCCGCGACCGCCGTCATCATCGAATGGATTGAACTGAAGTGAGTACGCAACCAGACGCCACCGCAGCGCCGCAGCCCCCGGCTGTTCCCGCGCCCGATGCCGTCTCCCCAGTCCCGCCACAAACCTCCGACCCAGCCCCCGCGCCAGCCGCCGAAGCCGACCCGGCCCCGGAACCTGCAGCCGCACCGGCACCGGAACCCGCAGCCGCAGCGCCAGAACCCGCACCCGCGCCCGCACCGGCACCGGCTGCGGAAGCCGCCCCAACAGCAGCCCCGGAACCAGCGGCCGCAGCACCCGCGCCCGAGTCGGCCCCGACACCCGAGCCGACCCCGGAACCGGCGGGCGCAGCACCCGCTCCAGAGCCGGCCCCGCAACCCGAGCCGACCCCGGAACCGGTCGCGGCAGCACCCGCGCCCGAGCCGCCCCCTGCACCGGCGGCGGAACCCGACCCGGCCCCGCAACCGGCGGCCGCAGCCCCCGCGCCCGAGCCAACCCCTGCACCGGATGCGGAACCCGACCCGGCCCCGACACCCGAGCCGACCCCGGCACCGGCGGGCGCAGCACCCGCACCCGCGCCGACACCCGCACCGGAACCAGCACCTGCCCCCGCGCCTACCCCTGTGCCTAAGCCGGGGGCTGGGGGCGGGAGGACGGCATCGTCCGAGGGGGGACCTGCACCCCGGCCAATCCCGCGACCCATGCCACGCCCGGGACCCCGGCCCGGCCCCCTCTCGGCCGCTCCGGTCGTGGCGCCGACGGCACCAAAGCACTCCGACGCGGCGGTCGCCAAGGCGTCGCAATGGGGGCGAGTCGACCCGGACGGCACAGTGTTTGTGCGCGAAGGCAAATCCGAGCGGGCCGTCGGCCAATTCCCGGGGGTCGCGGCCGCAGAAGCCCTAGCGCTCTACGCGCGCCGGTTCTTGGACTTAGAAGCACAAGTAGAACTATTCGATGCACGGCTGGAACAGTTGGCCCAAAAAGACATGGACCTCACGCTATCGAGCCTAAAACAACAGTTGGCGGAGCCGGCCGCAGTCGGCGACCTGGCCGGGCTACGCGAAAAATACCGGGCGGTCAAAGCCCACGCGGCGGCAGTGCGGGCCCGCATCGAAGCCGAACGAATCGCGATCAAAACCCAGGCCATCGCGGAGCGCACAGCGCTAGTCGAAGAAGCCGAAAAACTCGCCTCACAAGACACAGAAAAAATCGTCTGGAAGCAGGTCTCGACCCGCCTACGGGAAATCCTCGACGCGTGGCGCGAAGCCCAACGCTCAGGCCCGCGCGTGGACCGCGCCACCGAAGACGACCTCTGGAAACGATTCTCGCATGCCAGAGCCACATTCGACCGCAAACGGCGATCCTACTTCGCAGAGGTCGATAAGCGCCACGGCGCCACCAAAGCGGTCAAAGAGAAGATCGTCGAAGAAGCTGAGCAGCTATCCAACTCCCAGGACTGGGCCGGCACCGGACGCGAATTCCGCGCCTTGATGGACCGGTGGCGCGCCGCCGGACGGCTCGGCCGCCGCGAAGATGACGCCTTGTGGGAACGGTTCCGCGCCGCCCAGGACAAGTTCTTCCAGGCCCGTGAGGCGCTCCACGCCGCCAATGACGCGGAACGCGACACCAACCTCAAAGCCAAGCTGGCGCTCATCACGCAGGCCGAACAACTCCTCCCGGTCACGGACCTGGCAGCCGCGAAAACCAAACTCCGGGTCCTTCAGGACCAGTGGGACAAGCTGGGTCACGTGCCACGCAAAGACATGGAGCGGGTAGAACGGCGCATGAAAGCCGTCGAAGATGCGATCCGCTCCGAAGATGAACGCAGTTGGCGCCGCACCAACCCGGAGACCATGGCCCGCGTCGAATCAATGACCTCACAGCTTGAGGCGGTCATCGCAGGGCTCGAAGGCAAGCTTGCCAAGGTCAAGGCCTCAGGTGATGCGGCCGCGATCGCGGCCCTCGAAGACGATCTCAAGGGACGCCGCGCCATGCTGCGCAGCCTTCAGGATTCGGCTGGCCGCGGCTGGGAGTGAGCCGCTCAGGGCTGACGGTGGTGGGACGGCCCGGTGGTCCGGTAGGCGTCGAACACGCCATCGACCCGGCGGATCGCGTTCAGCACCGCGTCCAGGTGTGATGCGTCCGCCAACTCGAAGACGAAACGGTTGATCGCCACCCGGTCCTTGGTTGTGGAAACCTCCGCCGACAAGATGTTGACGTGGGATTCCGACAGCGCCCTGGTCACATCTGACAGCAGGTGATGGCGGTCCAGCGCCTCCACCTGGATCTGGACCAGATAGGCGCCGTCGGTGTGGTCACGCCAGGCCACCTCGACAATCCGCTCCGGCGCAGCTTCCCGCGAGGCTTCCACGTTCGAGCAGTCCGTCCGGTGCACCGAGACGCCAGACCCGCGGGTGACAAAGCCGACGATGCCGTCCGGCGGCACCGGCGTACAGCACCGGGCCAGTTTGACCCACACGTCATCCAGCCCTTGGACTGCGACCCCGGGGTCCGGCGCGGACCCATCCGAGCGGCGGCCGGTCAGGCCGGGACGGCTCACTTCAGCGATGTCTTCTTCGTTGCCGGCGGTCCCTCCGACCGACTTGAGGAGTTTCGCCACCATCGAATGGGCCGAATAGCGGCCCTCGCCCACCGCCGCGTAGAGCGCTGACACATCCGGGAACCGCAATTCGTTGGCGAGCGCCACCAACGATTCGTGAGACATCAGCCGCTGGAGCGGCAGATGCTGCTTGCGCATCTCCTTGCCGATCAGGTCCCGGCCCCGGTCAACGGCTTCTTCGCGGCGTTCCCGTGTGAACCATTGCCGAATCTTGTTCCGGGCGCGCGGTGAACGCACAAACGTCAACCAATCCCGCGACGGCCCTTGGGTAGAGGTTTTCGAAGTGAAAATCTCGACCACATCACCGGTCACCAATTCGGTGTCGAGTGCCACCAACCGCGAGTTGACCCGCGCACCCACTGTCCGGTGACCCACCTCGGTGTGTACGGCATACGCGAAGTCCACCGGCGTGGAACCCGCCGGTAATGCCAGCACATCACCCTTTGGGGTAAAGACATAGGTTTCGGAGCTGCCAATCTCATAGCGCAGCGAATCGAGGAACTCCCCCGGGTCTTGAGTTTCGCGTTGCCAATCGACCAGTTGGCGCAGCCAATCCATTTCGGTGGTGCCACTCGACTTCGAGTTCTGACCCTCTTTATACTTCCAGTGGGCGGCCACGCCATAGACGCTGCGCCGGTGCATCTCATGTGTCCGGATTTGGATCTCGACCGGTTTACCCGAAGGGCCAATCACCGTAGTGTGCAGCGACTGATACATGTTGAACTTAGGCATGGCGATATAGTCTTTGAAGCGCCCCGGAACAGGGTTCCACCGGGCATGCATCGCCCCGAGCGCCGCATAACAGTCCCGCACGGAATCCACCAAGATCCGCACCCCAACCAGGTCATAGATGTCCGCGAAATCGCGGCCCCGGACAATCATCTTCTGGTAAATCGAGTAATAGTGCTTCGGGCGCCCAGTCACTATCGCCTTGATCTTGTTGGACCGCAGATCCGCTTTGACCTGTTCCGAGACGACACGCAAGTATTCATCCCGGGCCGGTGCGCGCTCCGCCACCACCCGCACCACTTCTTCATAGACCCGCGGGTGCAAAGTCGCGAAAGCCAAGTCTTCCAGTTCCCACTTGATCGTGTTCATGCCCAGCCGGTGAGCCAGCGGAGCATAGATTTCGAGGGTCTCCCGGGCCTTACTTTCAGCCGAAGCCGCCGGGACATATTTCCAGGTCCTGGCGTTATGCAGCCGGTCTGCCAGTTTGATCAGCAACACCCGGATATCTTTCGCCGTCGCCACAACCATTTTGCGGACCGTCTCCGACTGGGCGGCTTCGCCGTAAGCCACCCTGTCTAATTTGGTGACGCCATCCACCAATAGGGCAATCTCTTCACCGAACTCTTCTTCGAGTTGCGGCAGCGAATAAGGCGTATCTTCAACCGTGTCATGCAATAGAGC
>JAITJY010000426.1 GCA_031278675.1 Bifidobacteriaceae bacterium | reverse complement strand
GCAGATCTCCGACCCGAACGACCAGCCGGTGCTGGAGGGCGCGGTGTCGGGTCGGGCGGACATCATCGTCACCGGCGACAAGCGGTTCTTCGCCCTTGGCCTCGCCCGCCCGCAGGTGCTGACCGCCAGGCAGTACCTCGACTTGGACCAATAGGTCCTGTGGCGACGCGGGCACCGTCTTGGCGTTGGGCAAGACCGGGGCGTGGACCACGCCTGCGGGCAGCGGGTCGCCGTTCAGGCTGAGCGCCATGACGACCTCGGGCGGGCAGTCGATGGCCACACTGATGCAATGCCCGTCGGCCTGGGTGAAGCCGAACCTCGGGCGGTAGGTCGGATGGCCGACCAACACCACGAACCGTTCGCCTCGGCACCTGGTCACAGTAGAGACGACCGATGCCGAAACTGCTCAATGCGGCGCCGGTTGATGGCGATGATCTCTTCGGGGTCGATCATCTTGTCGTTGAATAGCAGGTCGTAGTTCGGGTCTCTCGGCTTGTAGCGGTTCACGCCGTATGCCACCGAGTCGGCGGGGATGTCGGTGGTGATGATCGCCCCAGCGCCAACCACCGTGTTCGGGCCGATGGTCACAGGGCCGAGAATCTTGGCCCCGTCGGCCTGTAGCGCCCGCGAACACTATCAGCCAGCCGTATCATCACCTGTCGAGCTGGTCTTCTAACTCCCGCAGCTCGTCGAACGATTTCCGCTGGCGCTCCAGTCGCGCGCGTCTGGCCCCCTCCCGCATGAGGTTGGCGGCTCCGAGTAGCGAGTCGACCTCGGCTTGCTCGGCATTGTTGATCTCCAAGAGCGCCAGCGCGGCCATCTCCCGCTCATCGGGGGACAGATCCTTGCCCAGGGCGATGTAGTCAGCGAGCCTCGGCGTCACAGGCCGAGTTTACCGCCGCCGCCATCGGTACCATTGGAGTCCGGGTTGGCCGATCCGGCGTGGGTGGGTTAGTGTGGGAACGTTATGCGAATCCGCAACCTGCTGCTTCTCAGCCGCGACAGGGCCTAACCGGTCGGCTCCCTGGCGCGGCGCTTCGCTTGCCCGGCCACAGCCAGTCCTTCTTACCAGAAAGCAGCAGCCATGAACCGACAGCAGCCTTCGGGCATGCCCTTCCACAAATACGTTCCATTTACCTCCGTTGACCTGCCAGATCGCACCTGGCCGGCGCGCCGCATCACGCACGCGCCGCGCTGGTTGTCGACCGACCTGCGAGACGGCAACCAAGCGCTCATCGAACCGATGGACCCGAAGCGGAAACGCATCATGTTCGACCTATTAGTGTCGATGGGATACAAAGAAATCGAGATCGGTTTCCCGTCCGCTTCGCAGACGGATTTCGATTTTGTGCGGTCGCTGATCGAAGAAGACGCGATCCCTGAAGACGTCACCTGTTCTGTCCTGACCCAAGCCCGGACGGATTTGATTGACCGGACAGTGCAATCAATCATTGGGTTCCCCCGGGCCACGGTGCATCTGTATAACGCGACCGCGCCGGTATTCCGCGAAATTGTGTTCCACAAGGACAGGGCGGGGACTGTGGCGCTGGCGGTGGACGGCACACGTGACGTGCTGGACTTTGCCCGCAAATACTTGTCGGAAGATACCGTTTTCGGTTACGAATACAGCCCCGAGATCTTTATCGACACGGAAATGGATTTTGCCCTGGAAATCTGCGAGGCCGTCATGGATGTCTGGGAGCCTGGTCCTGGCCGCGAGATTATCTTGAACCTGCCCGCCACCGTGGAGCGGGCCACCCCAAACGTTTACGCTGACCAGATCGAATGGATGTGCCGGAATCTGTCCCGGCGCGAATTCATTGCAGTGTCGGTCCATCCGCACAATGACCGGGGCAGTGCCGTAGCGGCGGCTGAACTGGCGGTCATGGCGGGCGCTGACCGGGTCGAGGGCTGCCTGTTTGGGCAAGGTGAACGGACCGGCAACGTTGACCTGGTGACCTTGGGGATGAATCTGTTCACCCAGGGGATCGACCCGATGATCGATTTCTCCAACATTGACCGGGTGCGCCGCACCGTGGAGCAGTGCACCCGGATGGAGGTTGCGCCGCGGACGCCTTACGGCGGGGACTTGGTGTTCACGGCGTTCTCCGGGTCGCATCAAGATGCGATCAAGAAGGGCCTGGACCGCCGCGAAGAACGGGCGCTGGCCGAAGGCCTGGTTGAAGGCGCCATGACCTGGCAGATCCCGTACCTGCCGGTTGATCCCCGCGATGTGGGCCGCACTTATGAGGCGGTGATCCGCGTCAACTCGCAGTCCGGCAAGGGCGGTGTGTCCTACCTGATCAAGTCCGAAGGGCACCTGGATCTGCCGCGGCGTCTCCAGGTCGAGTTCTCCCGGGTGGTCCAGGCCTTGACCGACCGGACCGGTCAGGAGATGACCGCCGACGAACTGTGGCTGGCCTTCGAGGACGAATACCTGCCGTCTAACGGCGTCGAGGGCCTGGAGCGGTGGGGCCGCTTCGAGTTGTTGTCTTCCCGCACGGATTCAGCCCCCGAATCGGGTATGGAGTCCATCCAAGTGGAGTTGCGCGATGCCGACGGCCGCCTCACGCTCACAGGTAGCGGCAACGGGCCGATTGATGCCTTCGTCAACGCGGTGCGCGACTTCGGGGTAGACGTATCAGTCCTCGATTACTCCGAGCACGCCCTCGCGACGGGCGGTGACGCCCGCGCTGCGGCCTACGTCGAATGCGAGGTCGAGGGCCAAGTGTTGTGGGGGGTTGGGATAGACCCGTCGATCATCACCGCTTCGCTCAAGGCGATCATCAGCGCCATCAACCGAGCGTTGCGTTAGGGCCGGTGGTCAGGGGCTGGTGGTCAAGGGCCGGTGGTCAGGGGCTGGTGGTCAGGGGCCGGTGGCCAGGGGCTGGTGGTCAAGGGCCGGGGGTCAAGGACCGTCGGGACCGTCGTTGGGAGCGTCGTTGGGATCGTCGTCGAGGTAATCGTCTAGTTGGCGGCGGCGCGGCAAGCGCGAGATCAGCAGCGCCGCCCCGGCCACAAACACGACCAGGCCGATCTGCGCCCACCCCACGGGCACGGCGCTCCCGAAGATGGCTCTGGCGAGCAGTGTGAGCAGGCCACCGAGGAGTGCGATCCAACCCACTATCACAATCGGGTTGCCGGCCAAGATTGGGGG
>JAITJY010000329.1 GCA_031278675.1 Bifidobacteriaceae bacterium | reverse complement strand
CGACGTGGTCGGATAGTCGATGTGCTCCCGGGGCGGGAGGTTGTCCAGGTAGACGGCCTGGTCGCGGACCCACTCGCCGTAGGGCGCCTGCGCCGCCAAGGCGGCCTTGACCTCGTGATTCTCCACGATCCGGCCCAACGCCGTGTCCACCAAGAAGATGCGTCCTGGCTCCAGGCGCCCCTTGCGGACCACCTTCGCCTGCGGGATGTCCAGGACGCCGGCCTCGGAGGCCATCACCACCAGGCCATCCTCGGTCACCCAATAGCGGCCGGGCCGCAGACCATTGCGGTCCAAGGTGGCCCCGATCAAACTGCCGTCGGTGAAGGCGACCGCTGCTGGGCCGTCCCAGGCCTCGGTGACGCAGTCCTGGTATTCGTAGAACTCGCGGACCTTCGGGTCCATCTCGGTGTGGTTCTCCCACGCCTGCGGGATCATCATGAGCACGGCCTGCGGCAAGCTCCGGCCCGCCAGGTGGATCAGTTCGAGCACCGAGTTGAAGGAGGCCGAATCCGACTCCCCCGCCGAGCAGATCGGGGTCAGCGGCCCGATGGGCCCAATCAGCTCTGACCGCATCTGGCTTTCCCGGGCGCTGAGCCAGTTCCGGTTGCCTTTGACAGTGTTGATCTCGCCGTTGTGCGCCATCAGGCTGAACGGTTGGGCCAGCGGCCACGACGGGAACGTGTTCGTTGAAAAACGCGAGTGGACCAGCGCAATAGCCGTCTCGTAATCCGGCTGGGCGAGGTCCGCAAAGAACGGCAAGAGCTGCGCCGTGGTGAGCATCCCTTTGTAGACCAAGGTCCGGGCGGACAGCGAACAAAAATAGGTGTCTGCTTCATGGAGAGCTCGCTTGACCACCCGGTAGGCGCGGCGGTCCAGGTCAAGGCCCGCCAGGCGGCGCGCCGGGTCCGCGATCATTAGCTGGCGCATCACGGGCATGGCGGCGCGCGCCATAGGGCCGATCGGGTCCGGGTGGGTGGGCGGCGTGCGCCAACCGATCACTTCGAGGCCTTCGTCGGCGACAATCTCTTCGATCTCGTCCATCGCGGCCGCCGCGCTGTGGCTGCCCTGAGGGAGGAAGGCCAGGCCTACCGCATAGTGGCCCGCTTGCGGTACGGCGACGCCTTGCGCCCCGAACACGCGTCGCATCAACTGGTCTGGGACCTGCGTTAGGATTCCGGCTCCGTCGCCGGTGGTCGGTTCGGCGCCGACGGCGCCCCGGTGATCAATGTTCTCCAGCACGCTCAACGCGCCATCCACTATGTCGCGGCCCGCCCGCCCATCAATCCGCGCCACAAACCCCACACCACACGCGTCGTGCTCAAAAGCGGGCGAGTAGAGCCCGTGCGGTCGGGGGCCCGTTCCATACGGGCCAAGCCGTTTCGGCATGGTCCACCTTTCAAATAGTCGGTGCTGGCGCCTGCGGACGGGCTGACGCGCGCGCGGCAATGGATTACGAAGATCCGCCGGATCACCTAAGAATACCGCGCGCCGGGACGCTTCACTCCGGCGTGAGCTGGAGACCGGCGCCACCGGCGGCGCCATTCGCGCCACCGTGGGCGTCACCGTCCGCGCCATCACCAGCATCACCGGCGCCAGCGCCAGCGTCACCGGCGCCACCGTCGGCCTCGCCGCCCGCGCCATCGCCAGCGTCACCGTGGGCGTCACCGGCGCCATCGCCATCGTCCGCGCCGCCGTCCGCTGCACCGTCGGCATCACCGGCGCCATCGTCCGCGCCATCGTCCGCTCCACCGTCGGCCTCGCCGCCCGCGCCATCGCCATCGCCAACGCTACCGTCACCGTCGGCGGCATCACCGGCGGTGCCAACCGGGGCGCCCGGGCCGAGCCGGAGCCGGGAATAGACGAACAGGCCAACACCGGCCAGGCCCACCAGGATCGAGGTCCACACATTGAGGCGCAAACCCAAGATGTGTTCGGCGGTGTCGATCCGCAGCGCCTCAATCCAGACTCGGCCGGCGCAATACATGGCCATATAGGCGAAGAAAGTCTGACCGTGCCCCCAATACCACCGCCGACCAGCTTTGACCAGCACAAAGGCAATCGCTAAATCCCACAACAACTCATATAAGAACGTCGGATGGAACAGCGTCCCAACGGGATAGCCGGCCGCTTCGGTCACCGCCTCCGAGACCTGCAAACCCCAGGGCAGAGTTGTCGGAGCCCCGAACAGTTCCTGGTTGAACCAGTTCCCCAAACGCCCCACCGCCTGGGCCACGGCCAGACCAGGCGCCAGCGCATCAGCCAAGGCGGCAAACGGAATCCGGTTGCGCCGCGCGCCAATCAACGCGCCGACCGCCCCCAACGCGATCGCCCCCCAAATCCCCAGACCACCACGCCAGATCGCGAAGGCCGCCCACGGATCACCACCCGGCCCGAAGTACGCATCCGGCGAAGACACCACGTGATAGGCCCGCGCCCCCACAATCCCGAACGGGACTGCCCACACCGAAATATCCCACATCGCCTCGCCGCGATACCCGGCCTGATTCAGCCGCCGCGCCCCAATCAGCGCCGCGATCACCATGGCGCTGATCATCGCCAACGCATAGGCCCGGATCGGCACCGGCCCGATATACCAGACCCCATGCGTCGGCGACGGCAGCAAAGCGAGGCAACTCATCGGCGCACCGCCGCGCGCAGTTCGCGAACAAAACCCTCCAGGTCCGCCCCGCGCCCGCACCGCTGCACCAACGCCGACCCGACAATCACGCCATCGGCGAACGCGGCCACCTCCCGCGCTTGACTGGGGGTAGACACGCCCACCCCGACGCACACATATCCACCGCCCGCCGCCCGCGTCCGGCCTACCAGCGGCTCCGAAAGCGCCGACAGCGACGCCCGCTCCCCCGTCACACCCATTGTGGAAGTCGCGTAGGTGAAACCCCGGCACGCCGCCACCGTCAACGCCAGCCGCGCCTCCGATGATGACGGCGCCACCAGGAAGATTTTGTCCAGCGCCAGGTCATCTGCCGCCGCAATCCAGTCCGCCGCCTCATCGGGGATCAGGTCAGGGGTGATCAGCCCGGCACCGCCGACCGCCGCGAGTTCCGCCGCAAAACGCCTCACGCCCCGCCGGAAGACCGGATTGTAATAGGTCATCACCTCAATCGGGACCCCGCTGGGCGCCACCGCCGCCACCGCCTCCAGCACGTCATCAACCCGGGTCCCGCCCGCCAACGCGGCCGCCGCCGCCGAGGCGATGACCGGCCCATCCAGCACCGGATCCGAATACGGCAACCCCAGTTCAACCACATCGACCCCACCCGCGATCAGCGCCCGCACGCCGTCCAGCGACCCAGCCAGCGACGGATAGCCCACCGGCAGGTAGCCGATCAGCGCCGCGCGCCCCTCCGCGTGCGCCCGCGCGATCGCTCCCGCCGCGCCCCGTTGCCCGATGCCGTCCGCCCCGCTCACAGCCCAAACCACCTAGCGGCCGTGGTCACGTCTTTGTCGCCCCGCCCGGACAGGCACGCGAGGATCACCGCATCGGGTCCCAGTTCACCAGCCAATTCGATGACGCCGGCCAGCGCGTGAGCCGATTCGATTGCAGGCATGATCCCCTCCGTTTGGGTCAGCATCCGAAACGCCTCCATCGCGGCCGCATCCGTAATGGGCCGGTAGACCGCCCGCCCCGAATCCTTCAACTCCGAGTGCTGCGGGCCAACCCCGGGATAATCCAGACCCGCCGAGATCGAATGCGATTCGATGGTCTGGCCGTCCGCATCCTGCAGCAAATAGCTCTTTGCGCCGTGCAGCACACCGACACTGCCCGCCGCCAACGTGGCGGCGTGGCGACCACTCGCCACGCCATCACCGCCGGCCTCATAGCCGCACAAGGCCACGCCCGGATCATCAATGAACGCGCTGAACAGCCCAATCGAGTTGGAGCCGCCACCGACGCAAGCGACGGCCGCGTCCGGGAGCCGGCCCACGGCATCGTCCAACTGGGCCCGCGCCTCGCGGCCAATCACGGCCTGGAAATCCCGGACCATCGCGGGAAACGGGTGCGGCCCGGCGGCGGTGCCGAACACATAGTTGGTGGTATCCGCATTGGTCACCCAGTCCCGCAAGGCCTCATTGATCGCATCCTTCAAGGTGCGCGAACCGCTCCCCACCACCGCCACCTGGGCGCCGAGCAACCGCATCCGGGCCACGTTGAGCGCCTGACGGCGCGTGTCTTCCTCGCCCATATAAACCACACAGTCGAGTCCCATCAGCGCTGCCGCCGTGGCCGTCGCCACCCCGTGCTGGCCGGCCCCAGTCTCCGCGATAACCCGCCGTTTGCCGAGGTAACGCGTCAACAACGCCTGACCCAACACGTTGTTGATCTTGTGTGACCCCGTGTGCGCCAAATCCTCACGCTTCAAAAACACCCGCAACGCTGAGGCGGCCCCAGCCGCCTGACGGGCCGCCTCAGCGAAGCGCGGAACCTCCGTCAACGGAGTGGGCCGGCCCGCATAGTCGGTCAGCAACCGGCTCAACTCACCTTGGAAGACCGCGTCCGTCCGCACCTCTTGGTAGCCCGCCGCCAGTTGGTCCAGCGCGCTGATCAGCGCTTCTGGGACAAATCTGCCGCCGTAGCGTCCAAAATACGGCCCAGCGGCACCGCCGCTCATCGGCGCCCCGACCGGACCGACGGGTGAGCACCCATCGCCACCAGAGCTTTGACGGCTTGAGCCGGGTTGGTCGAAGAAGCCAAATATTCACCGACCAGGACGGCGTCCGCGCCCTGATACGCATAAGCAGCCAGGTCATGCGGGCTCTTCAGGCCCGATTCGGCGACTTTGACCACCTCCGGCGGCACCAAGGGGCCCAGTTTCCGGAACACCTCAGGGTGGACGCGCAGAGTCTTCAAATCCCTCGTGTTGATCCCGACCAGCCGGGCGCCGGCCGCCAGGGCGCGCTCCAACTCCGCTTCGGTGTGGATCTCCACCAGCGCCGCCATACCAAGCGACCGGGTCCGCTCCAACAACGCCACCAACGCATTTTGGTCCAGCGCCGCCACAATCAGCAGCACCAAATCCGCGCCGTAGGCCCGCGCCTCCCACACCTGATAAGAACTGACAACGAAATCCTTGCGCAGCACCGGAATGTCCACCACACGGCGCACCTGGGCCAGGTCTGCCAACGAGCCCCCAAAGCGGCGCGGCTCCGTCAGCACCGAAATAGCCGTCGCCCCGCCGGCCTCATAAGCCAACGCCAACGCCGCCGGGTCCGGGATGTCTGCGATCCGGCCCTTGGATGGACTAGCCCGTTTGACCTCGGCAATCACTGAAACCGACGCGTCATCGCGCAACGCCGAATACGCGTCCCGGGCAGGCCGACACGACTTGACACGGGCCTTGAGATCAGCCAGTGGCACAGCCGACTGCCGAAGCTCCAGTTCTAGGCGGACATCAGCGATGATCCTGTCCAAGACCGTCGCACGCCGGGTCATATCACCGCAGATTGGAGTGAGATGATCCCGTAGTAGCCGTAGTCCTCCAGCACCACTTTGAAGACCAA
>JAITJY010000276.1 GCA_031278675.1 Bifidobacteriaceae bacterium | reverse complement strand
AAGACCCCGCCAACACTCATGCCGAACCCCAGGGCCACGGCACCGATCCAGCCGGCCCAGGCGACCGCAAGCAAGAGCACGGCGGCGCTGACACCCCCGAATAAGTACATCGAGATCTTCGCGCCGAATTTGTCGCACATAATCCCGAACGCGAACTGCATGGGAATCGACATCAAAGTGAAAAGCGAGAACGCGAAAGCCGAATTGGTCGCATCTAGCCCCAGCGACCCGAACACCACTGCCGCTTGGCTGTTGAATCCCTGGCAAGCGAGGGTTGCGAGCACCACTATGACCCAGATCGCCCAGAACACAGGAGTCCGGACAATGCTGCGCCACGCCAACGATGGCACCCCCGGCGCTCCCGCGTCGTGGTCGTCCGCCGCGCCCGCACCGAGCGGTCGCAAGCCGTATTTTGCCGGTTCAGCCGACACGAGGAAGGCGCTGAGCGACACCACCAGTCCCGCGATCACCCCCACCATCATGATCACCGGGCGGTAGCCATTGGCTTCGATCAGCCCACCCACAACGGGTATCGCCACCACCAGGGCGAGGCCCATGATCACCATGCAGAGGCTCATCATGGTGCCCCTGCCCTTGTCGAACCACCTGGTGATCACGGTCTGCGCCATGGCGACCCCGCCCCAAGTCGACCCGAACCCATGGAGCGGGGCGATGGCGTACACCACGGTGATGCTGTCCGACAGCGCGATGGCCAACTGGAACGCGGCGACGAATGCCCCGGACGCCAGGATCATGATTCGCAGATCGACCGCCTTCATCACTCGGCCCATCGTGACGCGCGAACGCACCATCGCCCGCCTCGAAGCCCGCATCGACGCACTCAAAGCCACGCCCGCATAGC
Organism: Bifidobacteriaceae bacterium; assembly: GCA_031278675.1. Taxonomy (GTDB): domain Bacteria; phylum Actinomycetota; class Actinomycetes; order Actinomycetales; family WQXJ01; genus JAIRTF01. Next base: position 5,813 of record JAITJY010000276.1, on the reverse strand, counting down.
CGCCAGCGCCCAGCGCCGAGCCAAAGGGTCTGAAACCGACATCCCAGACCCCCACTTTCGCGCGCCCCCGCCAAGACTTAACCTCACAGCAGCGCCGAGCCAAGGGGTCTGAAACCGACATCCCAGACCCCCCGCCACCCGCGTCCACCACCAGCCAAACCCCACACCCCCAAACACGGTGACCCAACCCCAACCAAATCATGCGACCGCCGACAGTATCCCCGGTCAGCGTGGCCGCGGCGCGGAGAAGGTTGTGGGCAATTGCTGCCAACACCAGCCAGGCGGCGTTCGCGTTGAACATCCCTGACGGGCAGTGGGCCATAGCGGAGGCCTTCAGGTCGGAGTTGACCTGCTCGATGATCGCGTGGTCGCGGCAGATCTCGTCTACCTTGACCGCCGAGTAGTCGGCGGCGTCGAGTGTGGTGAAAACCGGGTGGTGGCGCCAAGAAGCGAACAGCTCGTCTTGGCCTTCTTTGGCTTTCGGGTTGAGCTCTTTGACGCGGCGGACCACCAGGCGGCCCTTGACGTGGTTGGCTTTGCGTTGCGCCGCGAACGCGGTGAACGGGACGGCGGCTACCTCCGCGTCGGAGATCCATCTTTGTTGGTCCTCGTCCCAGATCGCGTCCGTGTAGTTGATCTTCACCCACGCGTCCTGCGGTATCCCGGCTATGGCCCGTTTGACGTCGGCGTTCAGCGCGGCGGTCACCACCACCACCGCCGCCCCCGCGCCGAGCGCGGCGGATATGGTCGGGTGCCCGAAGAACGCCGAGTCAGCGCGGAAGACCACGGGCCTGCCAGCCAGATGGGTCCGGGACACCGTCTTCAAAGAGTCTTGCACCAGCCGGGCCGCGCCCCTCGCAGACGCCGCCGACCCCTTCCGCAGCCGCGAGGCGACCACCACGGGACGGAAACCCTTCCCGCTGACCGTCGCCAAGAACATGTTCAACCCCTTCTTACCGGTGTAGCCGCGGCCCGCGCCCTGTTTCTTATACCCGTGCACCTCCAACACCGAATCGTCGATGTCGACCATCACCGGCCCGCCCGCGGTCTTCTCGCCGAGCAGCCCCGTTCACCGCGGCCAGACGCGGGACAAGCCGCGAAGCGACCGCGTCGAGTTGACGCACATGCCTGAACGTGAACTTCCGCAGGAACTGACCCTAAGTGGAAGGCGCGTACGCGAACTCGGAGACCTTCGACATCGCGCCGACCCGGACCGTCCCCAGGTCGTCGATCGAGTCCGCGCCCATCACCATCCCAGCGACCACCGCCATGACCTTTCCGCCCGGGTTCGCTCCCTTGTCGGTAGGGACTTTCACATGCTGTTTCGCAAGGTCTGCCAGGCCGACACGGCGGGCCAACTCCATCACGGGAACCGCGCCCGCGGCCGCCAGGAGGTTCGCCTCGTCGAACCGCGCGTCGTGAACACGGACCATGTAGTCACTGTGAGAAGATTTCATCTACGGGATGCCTTCCATATCCTGGGGACCAGCAACTGTTTACACAGCTATTCTCCCAGGTGAAGAAGGCATTTCCCGGTTAAACACGCCGCACCCGGCGAATGCGGATCCGTGGATCGAGGCTAAGAGTTCCGGGAACGGGTGTACTTGCCTCAGATGAGAATGCCCGCATGGCGCGGCGTGTCCCAAGCTTGCTCGGTCGCTTCTGGTTGTGACCGCGACCGAGTACGCGCCACAGAAGTCGGTGTCAGGCAACGGCCGGGAGCCATGGGCCCCCTCATTTGAGTGCTTTGACCAGCTAGGTTGCGCAGCGGGGGGGGGGGTAACGTGAACTGACGCATAAAGCCCGTTGGCCTGGCGTCCCTGGCCCTGAGAAGGAGGTTCCAGACAGTGAAGGTGCCCGCGACAGGCGGACTGAGACCGATCAAGACCAATAACGCCAGAATCCAGGTGTTGCCAGTAGGAAGCGAGTGCCTCTGTGCCCGACGATGATGCGCCCAAGAACTCGGCGGTGGTTGCCGACGGCGTCGGCAAGGCTTTTGGTGCGACGGTTGCCCTGCGCGATGTGTCTTTTGTTGTTCCGTGGGGCGCTGTCTACGGAGTGCTTGGGCCGAACGGCGCGGGGAAGAGCACTTTGCTGCGATCACTTCTCGGGCTGGTTCGTACGGATTCTGGGACAGTGTCGATTCTCGGTCGGTGCCCTGGCGATAGGGAGACACTGCTGCGCACTGGCGCTCTGATTGAGCGGCCGGCGTTCTTGCCTGCGCTTAGCGCACGTCAGAACCTGCGGGCTCTGGCCCGTGCTAAGGGGTTAGTTGAAGACGACGTAGATCGCGCGCTCGCAGTCGTGGACCTCGTCGACAAACAGGACCAGGCGTTTCGAACATACTCGCTCGGTATGGGACAACGCCTCGGCCTTGCCGCTGCGGTGCTCGGCACACCCGAGTTGCTCATCCTTGACGAACCGACCAGCGGCCTTGATCCGGAAGGCGTACTTGCAGTTCGGCAGCTCATACGTGACAAGGCGGCGGTCGGCGCGACTGTTGTGCTCTCGTCCCATGTCTTGTCGGAGGTCGAAAAGGTCTGTGACCGGGTTCTGGTCCTTCGGCGTGGCAAGGTACTCGCTGAGGGGGCACTAACGGATGTGCTATCGCAACAATCTCGAGCGACGGCGCTCATCGAGGCCAGTCCTGGCACGTTGGCACGGGACCTTCTTGTTGACCGCGGCCTTGTGGATCCAGGTAGTCCGATTCCTGACGATCTGCGATGGAGGTTGGCAATCGAAGCGACCGAGCTTCACGCTCTGGTGCATGACTTGGTGCTAGCGGGAGTCAGCGTCCACCGGGCAGAGCCCGCGCCGACGAGACTGGAAGAGGTCTTCCTTTCGATGACGCTTGGGGCGGAGACGACGTCATGAGAGGAGCGCTATCGTCGGAATGGCAGTTGGTCATGGCTCGCCGTTTGCCGTTGTTGTTCTCTGCGATCTGGAGCGCTATGCTCGCGGGCTTCTCGATGGGTATTCCCTTCGTTGTTTACATGTCCCTGCGGTCCGATCCGACGCAAGATGTAGACGGATTGCGCAGTATTGTTCTTCTTGAAAACGCTCCCGCCACTGCCTTGGGCTCCTACCCGATGTTCGGGGCAGCTATAATGCTAGTCATCGGGGTTCTAGTTGCCGGCCCGGAATTTCGTTGGGGCACATGGACCGCTCGGTTTAGTCAAGGGCCAAGTCGTGCCGAGGTCGTCATGGCCAAGGCGTCTGTAGCAATCATTACCACGGGAATTGTTGTGGCGGTGGCGCTCATCGCCGCAATAGTTGTCTCTGCCGCGCTGACTCTCAGCCTCGGGTCCACAACGACGTTTCCTGGCCTCGGCAGTCTGGTTACTTGCTTTGGCGCGTCTTGGGCAATCTCGGCGGCTTGGGCAATAGTAGGGCTCGGGACTTCCATCGTCTTTCGCGGAACTATGGCACCCGTGGCGGTCGGGCTGGTTTGGATCCTCGCCGTTGAGAACATCGTCGCAGGCCTTGCAACGATGCTTACCTGGTTCGCTCCCGTCAGGTGGCTCACACTCGGCGCTGCCTCGGGGTCGCTTGCCGCGGCTGCCGGCGCGGATGCTTCAACCCCGGGTGTTGCTGGCGTTCTCAATCCTGTTATGGCGGCGCTCCTGATCATTGTGTACTGCATCGTCTTCTGTGGGGTCGCTGTCATTTTGATGAAGCGACGTGACATTACCGACAACCGCTAGGCACGACGAGAGAGGCGACTGATGGGAACCACATACCTTTACCCTCGGTTCAGGCAAGACGCGGCATTCCTGGAGATTCCCGGAGGAGTGTACGTAAAGAGCCCAGGGTCGTCGCCGTTCTCGGTCAATGGTGATTCGGTTTTTCGGCTTGTTTCAGCTTTGGCGCCACGTCTCGATGGACGATCGTCGCTCGACGAAGTTGCGGAGGGGCTTCCGACTCACGTTCGAGAGGGAGTGGATTCGCTACTTGGATGCCTTGCTGAAAGAGGGGTAGTTCGCGAGTTTGGTCCGCCAGGACCAATGGACAAGCAGTTTGGTGCACAGCGCATGCTGCTGAACGACTTGGGAGACAACGGGGGCGTCGGGTTCGGCACTGTGCTCAGCGCCCAAGTGTTGGTTGTCGGGAGCGTCACGCCGGTCCGCGAGGTTATAGTCCGAGAGCTGTCGCAGAACGGTGTCGGATCGCTCGCGCGCGGTGGCATCCGGTCTCTCGGTCCCAACGGTGTCCGCGCAAACGATATCAGGGTAGCTGACCTGATCGTGATCGCTGAACTCGATGAGCCGCAAGACTATTTGGTCAACATGTCGGTCGAGGCGGTTGGCATCACGCAGATACTGCCTGTTCTGCGCGTAGGCGACGAATTGATGTTCGGTCCGTGGCAGGACCGTGGCGGTCCGGCACGGATTCCATCTCTGCTAATGCGCATGACTGATAACTCGGTTACTGGGGTGGATGAGTGGTGGCGAGCTACTGCGGGGATGCCTGTTGCCAATTCGACGAGTGCCGCCATGCCTCAGCTCGCCAAGGAGATTATCGCGTCGACAGCCGCGTTTGAGGCGTTTTGCCGCCTAGGTGGTATCAGATTGCGGGAAGACCCAGCGATCGTCCGACTTGATGTCAACACGCTTGAGATGACTGCTGAGAACGCGCCTGACCATCCGTGTGCACTGAAACCGGGTGTCCCTCAGGTGCCGACGGCCGCCATGGACGGAGAGACAGCGGGCGGGACACAGTACGATTGCCTCTCCACGTTGTCTGGAAGGGTGGCCGGCGCGATTGGCCGGTTCGCGGATGACGATGTGCCGCAGATACCCGTGCGTGTGGGGCTGGTTGAGTATCCGCTGGGTGGCTCGGTACCGGTAGTGGGGTTCAGCTCCGCTGACTTGCAGACCGCGCGGGTTGACGCCGCTCACAATGCGTTGCGGCACTATGCGCTGGACATGGCGCGCAGAGCGGCGAAGACGAACGCGGTCCGGGCCAAAGCCGACTTCACGTCATTTGACACGACCCTGATTCGGGAGGACGGCGTCGCAATGGAATGCGTGTCGGCCGTGGACCTGACCGGGAGTTCTAGTGGCCACCGCGTCCTCGTGCCGATTGACGCAGCATTGGCTGGGCCATGGGATCTCCAGACTGCCCGCTACGTGCCGGACTGGAACGACGTGTCGGTTGCGGCTGCGTCTGAGGACTCTGCTCACGCTGCTTTGCTCCGCGCTCTGGGGGCTTCTGCTGTCCGGGAGGCTGAGGCGGGTCGTGTCGACGTACTCCAGGTTCTACCGGAGGAAGTATTCGACGCCGCTGGGTCGGAGGGGAGTTCGCTGGTGCGGTCCTTGTTGGCGGGCGCACGCTCATTTGGGCTTGACCCGACGGTGCTCGTTGTGGACCGCGAGGTACCAACCGTGTTGGTCGAGGCCAACGAGAATGACGGGAGGGCCCTAGTCGGTGTCGGCGACACAGTCCTCGGCGCGGTGGAGAACGCGCTGACGAGCGTGGTTGGTTTGGCGCAGATAGGCAAGACCCAATGGCGGCAGGCGGGCACCAAGATGTGGCGGATCCCTTCGTCGTGCCTCCGTCGGTGCCCTGGGTCAGACCTAGTGCTGGGATCTATCATGAGGCACGTCAGCGAGACGCCACTGTTGGAAACAGCGATCCGTAGAGGCCATCACCCAGTGCTGGTCGATATCACTCCACTGGATCTCCGGGGACTCGTGCTCATAGCCCGTGTGCTCCTCGTTTCGGCTCCGGAGCTGGGCGGTCGATCCTTGCCGACCGATTCACCACAAGCGAAGAACCCGGTCGAAAGGAGGTGAATAGTCCATGGGAAACAA
>JAITJY010000257.1 GCA_031278675.1 Bifidobacteriaceae bacterium | reverse complement strand
GGAGGCGGCCTTGTTGGAGAACACCTCCGCCTGCATCCAGCGTTCGTTCTCCGCCTTGACCACCAGGCCACGGTTCGGCTTCAACCCCTGCGCCCAGTTGTTGACCATCTCACGGACATCCCAGGCGATCCGGCCGCCGTTGGCGCTCGCCGGCTGGAACTGGATGAACGTGTGGCCCGAGTTCAACTGGTTGTTCCAAGTAATGGCGCCGGGATTCCAGGTCGTGTCAACCGAGTAAAGCCCGAAATTCGTCGCCCCACCGGACCAGGCGGTGCGTTGATCCAAGGAGAACACCGCGGAATTGATCTTGCAATCCTCAAACGCCGCCACGAAGTCGTAGTTGATATCGACGTAAGTCCTTGTCATCAGATGGGCGGTGTTGTACTGGGCTATGTTGCCGGAAACCAACCCATCATCATAACCGGAATAGGGGTAGCCGTTGTCGCCGATATACAAGTCCGGGGAGCCTTGCTCGACCCCAATCAAGCTGATATTGGACGGCGCGATGTCCAAGTTCGGGTCGATCCTGACCGGGTAAGCCCGCTCGGCCGCCCCCAGCCACTCAGGGTCAGCCTTGACCCGCGCCACGGGCCCGTCCCCCACGTCCTCCAACTCAAGCGTCACAGCGTCAGAGATAGCCCCGGCTGCGTCCTGCATGATAGGCGCGGTCAGGCGGAAAACGACCGCCTCGCCCCCGGAGCCGGTCCCAGACCCACCCGCCAACAACTCGATCGCGCCGTCCTCCTCGGAGATCCGCAAACCGGGGCCCGGCGCCAGCTTGAAGCCGAACTCGCTGCGGCCAACCGGCCAGTTCAACACGATGTCCTCTTTGACAACCGCCCCGACCAACGTGTACTGGATGTCAACGCCCTCGAACACGCTGTTATACAAAACAGCGTTGTCTTGGACCACCGGGTGACTGTAGTCGCCCTCCAAGGGGATGAGCTCCAAAGCGAACCCCTGACTCTCGAAGACTATGCCGCGCTCCGTGCTCACCTCAGCCGGGATAGTGGTCCGCAATTCGTTCGCCCCGTTGGTGAAATAGGCGTCTCCGTCCGCCTCAACCACCGGCGTCAAGGTGTTGTCGACCCGCTGGATCTGGCCAGCCTCGTCAACAAACGCCTCCAGCGGGCCACCGACAGTCGTCGTGAACTTCCCGACGCCCGTCTGGTAGGTCACCGCCTCACCGTCCACCGCCACCACCTCGCCATCGGGCGGGTCCTCCGGCGGGTAATACTCCTGCGGTGGCTTGTCCAGCGGCGCACCAGGCTCCGGCGTCTGCGCCATCAACGTGGTCGGGACGGGCTGGGAGAAGTCGACCGCTAACGCCTCGCGGCTCTCGGCGGCCGCAAGCACCCCAAGGCCGTTTGCGGCCTCGGCGGCACCAGGTGCGACCGCCACCAACACCGACACCGCGACGACGGTCGCAACCGCAGTCCGGGTAGCTCGACGCACCTTCGGGTTCGCGTGCAACGGCGGAGCCTCCAGGCCGGGCGGCGCCAGCACCACCGGCGCCGCCAAAGCGAACACCGCCCAGATCGACCCAGCGCCCACCGCGACCAACGCCACGCCGCGCGCCGCGCCTGGCAGCCACCCAGCCCCAGCCCGGCCGGTGAGCGTCCAAACCAGGAACCCCACGCCAGCGCCGATCAACGCCAGCAACACCAAGGGCGCGTAAAGGCGTCCTAACCGCCGTAAAGCCCGCGACACATCCTGACCGAACCCACCCCCGCCCGCCAGGGCAGCCACCGCAGTCACCGCGAACAGCGGGAACACCGCGAGCGCCAGCGTCAAAGCTGTCGCCGAGACCAAGCCGCGGATGGAGGAGAACTCCAAAGTGTCACGTGCCACCCAATCCGCGCCGACCGCGAACAAGCCGCTGAACAGCGCTAACACCACAACCGCCAGCGCCCACAGGCCCAACAGTTGAACCGCCCGGCGCAACCGGTCGCGGTACGGTACGGGCCGGCCGCGCCCAGCCGGGCACCACAACCTGGGCCCCAGCCAACCAGCTACGCCCACGAAAGCGGCCAACCAGACCAGCAAGGCGACAAGCGCCCCGGTTCCAGTGAGCGGGCCGTCGCTGGCCGAGCCAGCTATCCAGTCGAACCCCAAGCCACTCAAAGCCTCCGCGCCGGCGTACGCAATAACGGCCAAAGCTGTGGCCGCCAACAACGCCGCCACGCTGGCCGGGACTGCCGGGGCCGCCCGGTGCTTGCGTGAGGTAGCCATGTCAACCCACCTTTCCTGCGAACGAGTCGTCTCGCCACGTGCCGGCCAAGGTGTAGCCGTTCGGATAGGTGTAGGTCCCCTCCCCGTGGCGCCGGTCGGCGGCGAAATAGCCCACATAAGTGCCATAACCCTGGGTCTGTGGATCAAGGTAGGTGTGAACGCCGCGGCCCTCTTTCAGCCCTCGGACCCAACCTCCCTCATAGGTGGTCCCGTCGGGATAGCTGATGGCCCCCTCCCCATCACGCAAACCGCCAGCCCAGCCGCCCTCGTAGCGGGTGCCATCCGCGTAATACATCAAACCCTGACCGGATCTAAGATCCCCCGCCCAATCGCCCTCGTAGCGAGAACCGTCGGCGTAGGAAGCGGACCCGAACCCCTCCCGCAAGTTGGCCCGCCAGCGGCCCACATAGCTTGAGCCGTCCGGGTAATGGCAACTCGCCTGGCCATCAAGCAGGTTGTCCCGGAAGTCGCCGTCGCAGACCGTGCCGTCCGCCAGGCGCAGCGCCCCCGAACCGGTTCGCCGTCCCCGGTCCCAGCCGCCGGCGTAACTCCAGCCGCCCTCGCCGTCAGTTAACTCGCCTTCCCCGTGGCGCAGGCCTTGGTCGAACTCGCCGGTGTACAGCCAACCATCCGGGGAGGACAGCGTACCCACCCCATCGGGAACACCATGGGACCAATCCCCGCGGTATTCGCCTCCGTCCGCCAACTTCTTGACCGCCGTGCCGGCCGCGACCCCGTTCTCCCACGAGCCTTCCACCCTCGACCCGTCTGCGGCCTCCAACACCCCGGGCCCGTTCGGCTCGCCGTGCTCCCAGCGGCCCTCGAACTTGGCCCCGTCCGGGTAGACCAAGGACCCTTGGCCCTGCCTGACTCCAAGCTTGAAGCCGCCCTGATAGACGCTTCCGTCCACCCCGGTGTAAACACCCTCGCCATCAATCTGGTCACGGCTCCACGCGCCAACATACGTCCAACCGGCCGCGTCCTCATAAGACCCTTCACCGTGACGCAATCCCTCGTGGAAAGCCCCCGAATAGCGAGATCCATCGGCGTACACCAAACTGCCGTCACCGTGGTAATAACCCTTCAAGAATTCGCCCGAATAGACCTGCCCCGCGCTTTCCACATCCTGGTGATAACCGTTCAGGTTTGGGTCCAAGGCGACCGGTCGCGAAGCGGGAACCAACTGGCCCGTGGCCGCCTGGACCGACAAAACACCAACGCCCCCCAAAACAACAGCACCCAGAATCCCAGCCGCAACCAAGAGGAAATACTTACCTGAGCGCGCCCGCCACCAGACCAGCACAACCGCCAACCCGGCAGCTCCGACCCCAACAACAACAAGGCTAACAACTGCTGAAAAGACCCATTCACCTGCTCCTACAAGAAACCGCAATACGCCAGGGGGCTGAGGCCACCCGGTTGCCGCTCATGAGAGGCTGTTTTCAGTCTTCACAAAGCCTTCCGTGAGTCCTCGGTAGAGTCAATACTCTCAGGCACTCAAGTTGAGGGACGGGATGGCCGGCTTGGGCTGAGCGGCCCGCTGCGGGCTACGGTCTACGGGCTGGAGGAGACGGCATCGTCCTCGGTTATCTCTACGCCTGCGGCAGCCATCCTGGCGCGAGCGGCGGCGCCCGTTTCGGGGGAAACCGGGGCGGTCAGTTGGCTGATCACGCGCGTGGCGAACCCCAAGGCGGCGGCGTCGATAGCGGTCTCGGCGACGCAATGCGACTCCGCCAACCCAACCACGTCCACGGCCTGCACCCCTGCCTCGCGGAGGATGTCCGCGAGGGGGCGGCCGGACTCGTCGCTGCCTTCGAACCCGGAGTATGCGGCGGCGTATTGGCCTTTCCTGATGGTCGCATCGGCCTGGAGATTGGCCAGGGCGGGGTGCAATTCGGCGTTGGGCGTACCCGCCACGCCGTGCGGCGGCCAAGTGTTCACGAAATCTGGCGTGTCGGAGAAATGGTCACCCGGGTCAATGTGCCAATCCTGCGTCGACACGATCAGGGCGTAGTTGTCACGGTGAGCGGAAACGTAGTCGGCGATCCGGGCGGCTACTGCGTCGCCCCCCGCGACGGGCAGTTCACCGCCCTCACAGAAGGTTGGTTGGACATCGACAATGATCAAGGCACGGCAAGCGGCAGTCACAGCGCATCATCCTATGCCTCGATATTCGCCGCACCTGGGCCGTTAGGCGGTTGCGCGCGCCGGGTGTTGGGTGCTTGGGCCGTCTGTTGGGTGGTTGGGCCGGTGGGCGATGGCGACGGCCGGGTTGCCGGGGGTGCCGACCGGTGGGCGATGGCGAGGGCCGGGTGGGCGATGGCGACGGCCGAGTTGCTGGGGCGGTCGGCCGGTGGGCGATGGCGACGGCCGGGTGGGCGATGGCGAGGGTCGGGTTGCTGGGGCGGCCGGCCGGTTGGCGATGGCGCGGGGCGGGGTGCCGGGGCGGGCGGCCGGGGGGGCGGTGGCGTCGGCCGGGTTGGCGGGGCGGCCGGCCGGTGGGCGCGGAGGCTGGGCCGGGCGGCGGGTTCAGGCGTCGGGTTCGGCGCGCAGGCGCGCGTTTTCTTCCTCGATCACGGAGGCGTCCAGCTTCTTGAAGATTGGACTGGGCGCAGGCACCGCTAGGCCGGGCGGGATGGGTTCGCGCCGCCAGAAGGGTGCGGCCCGGCCGGTGTCCCGGCCGTAGTCGCCGGTGATGACCGGATACTCGCGGGAGGGGTCATCCAGGTCTGTTACCTCTTCAATGACGGGTTGGTCCCCGAATGGCCGGTTGAAGCCGAGGGCGCGGTCCACTTCGCGGGCGGAGTGCGGCAGGAACGGCGCGAGCAGTGTGTTGCAGTCAGACACCGCTTGCGCAGCAACATGCAGTACATCCGCCATGCGTGACTGCTCGTCTGCGTCGCCTTTCGCCAGTTTCCAGGGCGCCGTGTCCGCCAGGTACTTGTTGACCTCCCCGACGGTCCGCATCGCGGCATTAGCGCCAGCTTTCTGGCGGTGCGCCCTGATGGCGCGGCCCACCTCACCGAAGGCCAACTCGGTGGTGCGCAGCAGCGCCTGATCGGCGGGCTCAAGGCGGACGGGGGGCGGTGGCAATGCGCCCAGATTCCGGTGGATCAGATTCGCTGTCCGGTTGACCAGATTCCCCCAACCCGCGACCAGTTCGGAATTGGTGCGGCGCACGAATTCTTCCCAGGTGAACTCCGAATCCTGACTTTCGGGGCCGGCTACGGCGATGAAATAACGCAGCGCATCCGGTTGGTGGCGGGCCAACATGTCCCGCACCAGGATCACGCGCCCGCGCGAAGACGAGAATTGCTCCCCGCTAATGTTGAGGAATTCGGAAGAGACAACTTCTGTCGGAAGGTTCAGGTGTCCGTAGCGGCCGGGGCTGCCCCCGCGGGAGCCTTCTCCGTTGTAGGCCAGCAATTCGGCCGGCCAGATCTGCGAATGGAACGTGATGTTGTCTTTGCCCATGAAGTAATAGGACCGGGCGGCGGGCGAGTTCCACCAATCGCGCCAGCGTTCGGCATCCAGTTTCTCGCCTGTTGCCAGAGCGCGGCGCCGCGCCCACTCGATGGACGCCGACAAATACCCGATCACCGCGTCAAACCAGACATAAAGCCGCTTGTTCGGGTTATCTTCCCAGCCGGGCAGTGGCACCGGGATACCCCAGTCGATGTCCCTGGTCATGGCTCGGGGACGGACATCTTCTAGCAGGTTGAAAGAGAACTTCAGGACGTTGGGGCGCCAGTCCGCCCTGGTTTCCAGCCAGGCCGCGAGTGCTTCGACCAGCGACGGTAGGTCCAAGAAAAAGTGGTTCGATTGGACAAACCGGGGTGTTTCTCCGTTGATCCGCGAGCGGGGGTTGATCAGGTCGATGGGATCCAACTGGTTACCGCAGTTGTCGCATTGATCGCCGCGCGCGGATTCGAAGCCGCAGATCGGGCAGGTGCCCTCAATGAACCGGTCCGGCAAAGTCCGTCCGGTCGACGGCGAAATCGCTCCCATGGTGGTCTTTTCCACCATGTAACCGTTCTTGTAAGCCGTGCGGAACATTTCTTGCACGACTGCGTAATGGTTCCTGGTCGTGGTTCGCGTAAACAGGTCGTAGGCCAGACCGAGTTGCTGGAGGTCCTCGACTATAACTCGGTTATACCGGTCTGCCAGTGTTTGCGGAGAGATTCCCTCCGCCTCAGCCTGTACCAAGATCGGTGTGCCGTGTTCGTCGGTGCCGGAAACCATCAGCACGTCATCGCCCACCATTCGCATGTGGCGCGAGAACACGTCGGATGGCACGCCGAAACCCGCGACGTGCCCAATGTGCCTCGGCCCATTTGCGTAAGGCCACGCCACTGCGGAAAGAACGTGAGTCACCATGCCGACAAGCGTAGTGCTCTCCTGACGCCGCAAACCCTGGTGCCGCAGCGCAAGTTCCCGGCGCACCCTGCCCCGTCACACCGCTGCGCAAAGTCCGCGCGCGTCGGCGCGGCGAGGATCGGTGGATTGAGGCTTAGGGTGGTCCAGTGGCCAAAGACCGTACTTATCCGCCGCTGCCGGACGCGCTGCCCCGCCCGGTGACCGACAACCACGCCCACATCGAGCCGTTCCAGCACTTCCCGGCGGAGCCGCTCGCCTTGAGCGAGCAGGTCGCCCAGGCCCGCGCGGCCGGCGTCCAGCGGATAGTGCAGTGCGGTTGCGACTTGGCGGCGGCACGGTGGACGGTCGAGGTCGCGGTCAAAGACCCAGCGGTGGTGGGTGCGATAGGACTTCATCCGAACGATGCCGCGCGCCTCGCCGCCCAGCCCAGGGGCGCCTACGCTGATGCGTTTGCGCAGGTCGCAGACCTGGCCCGGGCTGAAAGCCGGGTGCGGGCGATCGGTGAGACGGGGCTGGATTACTACCGCACGGGCCCGGCGGGACGCCCCGCGCAATTGGCGGCGTTCCGTGATCACATCGCATTGGCTAAGGAACTCGGCTTGGCGCTCCAGATTCATGATCGGGATGCGCACGCCGACGTGATTGCGACGTTGTTGCAGGAAGGCGCCCCGGAGCGCACGGTGTTCCACTGCTTCAGCGGGGATCGGCAAATGGCTGGAGTCGCGGCGGAAAACGGCTGGTATTGCTCGTTCGCGGGGACGCTGACGTTTAAGTCCTCAGCTGAACTGCGCCTAGCTGCGCGCGAGCTTGATAAAGAATTGGTATTGGTCGAAACGGATTCGCCATATTTAACGCCTGACCCGTTCAGGGGCCGGCCGAATGCGCCCTACATGGTGGCGCAAACCATGCGCACGCTGGCGACATGTCTGGGCTTGGGTTTGGCCGAGGCGTGCGAGCAGGTCGAGGCCAACACCACCGCAGTCTACGGGAATTGGTGAAGATTTTGTGAAATACCGGCGTGGTACTACGCGGTTCGCAGGGTAGCACGCTATGTGGGATAGCGCTCGGCCACAGAATCCGTTATGGTTTGACGAGACCGATGTCCCTGATCCTCTCAGGAGAATTGCGTTTTGCATAGGACAAGCCCGTGCGGCCACGCCGCACCAACCACTCGGAGCGTCGAGCGCCAGGCCGTGCGGCGCCGCCGCCAGATCAAGCTGACGGCCCGGATTGCCGTATTAGCGCTGGCTGCGACCGGCATAGTCGGGTTCAGTGCGGCCCACAAGACGGTCACAATCACCGTCGATGGCGTCAGCCGCGAAGTAACGACCTTTGCGCCGACCGTCGCCAGCGTGTTGGCGGCGGAGGATGTGTCCTACACCGAACGAGATTTGGTGGCACCCGCCCCCGGCGCGCCGGTGCCGCGATCCGGCGAGATTGTGGTGCGCACAGCGCATCGGATGCAACTCGCCATCGACGGTGAGGGACGCGAGGTCTGGACCACTGCCCCGACGGTTGCGGAGGCGCTGGCCGACATCGGCGTCCGGGCAGATGAAGCGGCCCTGTCGGTCTCGCGGAGCGCGGCGGTGGCGGAGTTGACGGGCGTGGTCAGTGTTTCCACAGCGAAGCCGTTGACGGTCGCGGTTGACGGTGCGAGCCTGGACGCCTACTCGTCTGCGGGCACGATCCGCGAACTGCTGGGCGAACTGGGGATTGTGTTGGGTCCGGAGGACCAGGTCAGCCCCGGCCTGGATGAGATCCCGGATACTGGCAAACTGATTGAGATCCACCGTGCGGTGGCCACCGCCGGCAAGGAAGTTTCGGCCATTCCGTTCGAGACGATTGAGCAGGAGGCCCCTAATCTGCCCAAGGGCACCAAGAGTGTGAAAACGGCGGGTGTTGCTGGTCAGCGGCTCGTGACCTATACGGCTGTGGTGGTGGACGGCGTGGAGGTGTCGCGGGAGATCGTGACGGAGTCTATTGTGGCGCAGCCGGTCAATCAGGTGATTCTGATTGGCACCAAGACGGCCCCCACGGTGCCGAGCGTAGACGTCAACGTTGATCCGGCCAGCGCGCAGGGCATTGCCCGGCAGATGATGGCGGACTCGTACGGTTGGGGTGACGACGAGTTCGCTTGCCTGGTTGCGTTGTGGCAACGCGAATCGGGTTGGCGTGTCAACGCCGAGAACCGGTCGAGCGGGGCCTATGGGATTCCGCAGGCGCTGCCCGGCTCGAAGATGGCGTCCGCCGGCGATGACTGGCGCACCAACCCGGCCACCCAGATCAGGTGGGGTCTGGGGTACATTTCGGGTCGGTATAGCACGCCTTGCGGCGCGTGGTCTGCGTTCCAGTCCAAGGGTTGGTACTGAGTCCTGAGGCTGGGCGCCCGGTGGGGGTGACGCCCTCGCTGGCTCGCGCCGCAGTGCAGCGGATGGGTCTGCGGCCCGCGAAACACCTTGGCCAGAACTTTGTGGTTGATCCCGGGACGGTTCGCCGGATTGTGGCCGCCGCGCACCTGCGCCCAGGTGAGCATGTCGTTGAGGTTGGGCCCGGGTTGGGTTCCCTGACCGTGGGTTTGCTGACAGCGGGTGCTTCGGTTCTCGCCATTGAGATTGACCCAGCCCTAGCTGCCGCGCTGCCCGGCATGGTCGCCGAGTTGACGGGCGTCGCCACACACACCTTGCACGATGCCGTCCACCCCACCCCCAGCCCCGCATTGCCCCCAGCGTCTTCGGGTCCCGCGCCGGTCCCAGTGTCTTCGGGTCCCGCGCCGGTCCCAGGGTTTTCGGGTCCCGCGCCGGTCCCAGTGTCTTCGGGCCGCGCCGCGCCCCCAGTGTTGTCCAGCCCGGCTTTTCCCGCTGCGCCCTCCGGCGCGGCGGAGTTGTCCAGCCCCGCATTGCCCCCAGCGCCGTCCAGTCTGGCCTTGTCCGGCGCGCGGCCAGCGCCGGAGGCGCCGCGTTTGACGTTGCTGGTGGCGGACGCTTTGGGTGTGGAAACGTTGCCAGGGCGGGCGGCATCGGCCTTGGTGGCGAACTTGCCCTATGCGGTGGCGGTCAAGGTGCTGCTGGCGTTCCTGGAGCGGTTCGAGACCATCCGGCGGGCGCTGGTGATGGTGCAGGCCGAGGTGGCGGAGCGGCTGGTGGCGCGGCCGGGGTCGCGGGTCTACGGCGTGCCGTCGGTCAAGCTGGCCTGGTGGGGCGAGGCGCGGCTGGCGGGCCGCTTTGGGCGGGCGGCGTTCTACCCGGTGCCGCGGGTGGACAGCGCGTTGGTCTACGTGGAGCGGCGCGACCCGCCAGCGTGCAGCGTGTCCCGGGAGCGGGTTTTCTCCGTGGTCGATGCCGCTTTCGCGACTCGCCGCAAGACCCTGCGGTCAGCGCTCGCGCCGCTGGCCGGGGGTCCGGCGGGGGCTGAGGCGGCGCTGCGGGCGGCCGGGATTGACCCTGCAGCGCGCGGCGAGACGCTGGCTGTGGCGGATTTCGCGCGGTTGGCCTCGTGCCTGGGGGACGGGGCTGGTCTGGATGGCGAGGCTGGGCGGGCCGGGTGCGCGGACCGCGGTGGCCGGGATGCTGGGGCTGGGCGGGCCGGTCCGGTCGGGTCGGGGGCTTTGGGGGACGGGGCTGGTCTGGATGGCGAGGCTGGGCGGGCCGGGTGCGCGGATGCGGCGCTGGAGGGGATAGTTGATCAGGGCGCGGTTGGGGCTGGCGGCGATGCGTCAGGTTAGCGCGGTGGCTCCGGCCAAGATCAATTTGGCGTTGCGCGTGGGGCGCCGACGCGCGGATGGGTTCCACCCGCTGAACACGCTGTTCCACGCCGTTGACCTTGTAGAACGCATTACTGTCAGGACGGCGGAGGCGGGGCCGGACCAGCTTCGCGTGGTTGGACCTTGGGCAGGAGCGGTCCCGCTGGATGGCTCCAACTTGGTTGTTCGTGTAGCTGAGCGGCTGCGGGGCGGCCGCTCCGGGGCCATTGCGGTTGTGATCGACAAGGCAATTCCGGTAGCGGGCGGGTTGGCGGGCGGCAGCGCGGACGCTGCCGCCGCTCTAGTGGCGTTGAACGAACTCTGGGGTCTGGGACTGAGCCGGGCTGAACTCGTCGAGGTGGCTGGGGAACTGGGTTCTGATGTGCCGTTTGCGCTGTGCGGAGGCAACGCCGTCGGTGAGGGGCGGGGCGAAAAGCTGCGGGAGACGGCCCAGGGCGGGGCGTTGCACTGGGTGCTGCTAACCGCGCGCGAGGGGCTGGCAACGCCTGACGT
>JAITJY010000189.1 GCA_031278675.1 Bifidobacteriaceae bacterium | reverse complement strand
GGGACGGGCGGACGGCATCGGGAAACTGGCCGGGCGGCGGGCGGCGGCGGGGCGGGAGGGCGGCGGGCGAGCGGACGGCATCGGGCAACCGGCGATGCGGCGGACGGCGGGGCGGGCGGCGGGCGAGCGGACGGCATCGGGCAACTGGCAATGGCGCGGCAAACGGAGCCGAGGCGGGATCTGGGACTGTTGGGGCGGGGCGACCGCGCGGCGCGCGTCTACGCTCTAAGTCGGAGGCATGGGCGCCCCAGCTCGGTTGGACGGCGCCGGCGCGCCGCCCGCCCGAGCCGGGCGAACGCCGCCTTCCCAGCGCAATCCAGTCTCGGAGGTTCGTATGCTCTTGGCGCCATCTGCCCTGCTAGCCGCGCTATCCACCGCCCAAACTGCCGCCCTGACGGCGGCGGCACGGTGGCCAAGCGGGGGAGGCGCGCCCAGCGCGGGAAGCGCGGCCGGAGAGCCGGCCGGCGGCGAGGCGAACCTGAAACTGCCGGACATCGGCTCTGTCGTGGTGGCGGGCGGGCTGACCGGCCAAGGCGTGCTCCTGATCGCGTTGGCGGTCTGCCTGGCCGGGCTCGGATTCGGGGCCTGGACCTACCTCAAACTCAAGGCGCTGCCGGTGCACCCCTCAATGCGGCGCGTCTCGGAGCTGATTTTTGCGACTTGCAAGACGTATCTGCTGCGGCAGGGACGGTTCCTGCTGATCCTGTGGCTCTTTATCGCCGTGGTGATCGTTGTCTACTACAAGTTCGCGGTTGAGTTCAACTGGGGCCGGGTCGCCATCATCATCGCCTTTTCGCTGATCGGCATGGCCGGGTCGTTTTCAGTCGCCTGGTTCGGGATCAGGGTGAACACATTTGCGAACTCGCGCACAGCGCAGGCGTCACTGGCCGGCCAACCCTGGCCGGTCCACGCCATCCCGATTCGGTCCGGCATGGCCGTCGGCATGGTCCTGATCTCCCTGGAACTGCTGTTGATGCTGGTGATCCTGCTGTTCCTGCCAGGAGACATCGCGGGGTCCTGTTTCATCGGCTTCGCGGTCGGCGAATCGCTCGGCGCGTCCGCCCTGAGGATCGCGGGCGGGATTTTCACCAAGATCGCGGACATCGGCTCCGACCTGATGAAGATCGTCTTCAAGATCGACGAGGACGACCCGCGCAACCCCGGCACCATCGCGGATTGCACCGGCGACAACGCCGGCGACTCGGTCGGCCCCTCGGCCGACGGGTTCGAGACCTACGGCGTCACCGGCGTCGCCCTGGTCACGTTCATCCTGCTCGGCATCCCCGACCCCGGGACGCAGGCCACGCTGCTGGTCTGGATCTTCACGGTGCGGGCGGTCATGCTGATCGCGTCGGTGGTGAGCTACTTCGCCAACGAGGCGCTGGCCAAGCGCCTGCTGGCATCCAAGGTCGACTTCGACTTCGAGGCGCCGCTGTCATCGCTGGTGTGGGCCACATCTTTGGTCTCGATCGGCCTGACCTTCGGGACTACGGCGCTCATGCTGGGCGAGATGGAGGGCGGCCTGTGGTGGAAGCTGGGCGCGATCATCTCGCTCGGCACGCTGGCGGGCGCGCTCATCCCCGAGTTGGTCAAGGTCTTCACCTCGACCAAGGCCCGCCACACCCGCGAGGTGGTGACCTCCAGCCGCGAGGGCGGCGCCTCCCTCAACATCCTTTCCGGCCTGATCGCGGGCAATTTCTCGGCTTACTGGCTGGGGATCGCCATCGTCGCTTTGATGGGCGGGGCGTACCTGATCTCGACGCAGGGCTTGGCGGAGGCTCTGCTTGGGCTTCCCCCCGAGGCCTCGCTGTTGGCCACGGCGGCGCCCTCGGTGTTCGCGTTTGGCCTGGTCGCGTTCGGTTTCTTAGGTATGGGGCCGGTCACTATCGCGGTTGATTCCTACGGGCCGGTGACGGACAACGCCCAGTCCGTTTTCGAGTTGTCACAGATTGAGAAGGCCGATGGCGTGCAGCAAGACTTGGGCTTCGAGCCGAAGTGGCGGGCCGCCAAGCTGATGCTGGAGGAGAACGACGGCGCTGGCAACACTTTCAAGGCCACGGCCAAGCCGGTTCTGATCGGCACCGCTGTGGTGGGAGCGACCACCATGATTTTCTCGATCATCATGGCGCTGACCAATTCGCTCAGCAGCGGGGTGGAGAACCTGTCGCTGGTGCACCCGCCGTTCCTGCTGGGCCTGATCTTGGGCGGCGCCGTCATCTATTGGTTCACCGGCGCGTCCTCGCAGGCTGTCACCACCGGCGCCTACCGGGCGGTGGAGTACATCCGAGCGCACATCGACTTGGGCACCTCGCAGGCCGCCTCCGAGAAGGACTCCCGCCGAGTGGTCGAAATCTGCACCCAATACGCCCAGCAGGGCATGTTGACAATCTTCCTGGCGATTTTCTTCGCCACCTTGTCTTTCGCCTTCATCGAGCCGTACCTGTTTATCGGGTACTTGATTTCGATCGCGCTGTTTGGACTTTACCAGGCGATTTTCATGGCCAACGCCGGCGGCGCGTGGGACAACGCCAAGAAGATTGTCGAAGTGGACCTGCACCAGAAGGGCACGGCGCTGCATGACGCGACGGTGATCGGCGACACTGTGGGCGATCCGTTCAAGGACACCTCATCGGTCGCGCTCAATCCGGTCATCAAGTTCACCACCCTGTTCGGCTTGCTCGCGGTCGAATTGGCGGCGATGCTGAACGGCCGCTCCCTGGGCACCTTGGTGCACATCATGGCCGCCGTGTTGTTCCTGGTCAGCGCCTTTTTTGTGTGGCGCAGCTTCTACGCCATGCGGATCAACCAGAAAGCCGACCCGCTCCTAGCCGAGGCCGTGGCCGTGGCCGACCTCCCGGCCTAGGAATCCGGTGAACAAACCGGATTCCCAGGCCAAACCTGCGCTTGCCTTCCGCGTTTCCTTAGGCCAGCGCGTTGCGCTGCCCACGTCAAGACGGCCGGAGCGTGGTTATTCACCACGCTCCTTGCCCCACCCGTGACGGTCCGCGCGACCTCGGGCGAAGGCCGCCGGGTGTTGGCGACGGCCAGAATCCCGATCGCCGCCTTCACCTCGATCCCGACAGTTCGGCCCGCCGCCGGACCGCCACCGGACCGAGGCTGGGTCGAGGCAGGGTCGGGGCTGGGTCGGGGCTGGGTCGGGGCGCGCGCTAGGGCCGGTCTTCCCAGGGGCGCGGCTGGCTGCGGTCCAACTGGTCCATCCAGGCCAGTTCGCCACCAGTTTGGCCAGGTCCGGCGCCATCCGATCCGGTGGGGGGCACGGCGACGTTCCAGGTGGACGATGCCGTCGGCGCAGGTTGCGCTGGCAGCGATTCGGAAGTCAGCGGGGCCAGCGGCCAGGGCGGGGTTTGGGCGCGCGGAATCCTGCCGGCTAGAGACCGGCGCGTCTCCGGTTT
>JAITJY010000158.1 GCA_031278675.1 Bifidobacteriaceae bacterium | reverse complement strand
GGCATCGGGCAACTTGGCGGCGGGCTTGGGCTGCACCTGAGGCGGCGGGCGAGCGGGGGCCGCGGACGGCATGGAAAAAAGAAATGGCCCCTCCGGCGCGGGGCGCGGAGGGGCCAGATCCCGGACGGGCTCAGATGTCGTAATAGAGCTCGAACTCGTGCGGATGGGGGCGCAAGCGCAGCGGGTCGACCTCGCGGGTGCGTTTGTAATCGATCCAGGTGGCGATCAGGTCTGAGGTGAAGACGTCGCCCTCGGTGAGGAAGTCGTGGTCCTGTTCCAAGGCGCCCAAGACCTCCGGCAGCGAACCCGGAACCTGCTGGATCTGGGCGTGCTCGGCGGGCGGGAGCTCGTAGAGGTCCTTGTCGACCGGCTCTGCCGGCTCAATCCGATTCCTGATGCCGTCAAGCCCGGCCATAAGCTGAGCTGAGAAAGCCAAATACGGGTTGGAGGACGGGTCCGGCACGCGGAACTCGATCCGCTTGGCCTTCCGGCTCGAGCCCGTCACCGGGATGCGAATGCAAGCCGAGCGGTTGCGCTGCGAGTAAACCAGGTTGACCGGGGCCTCGAAACCGGGCACCAGGCGGTGATAGGAGTTGACCGTCGGGTTGGTGAAGGCGAGGACCGCGGGGGCGTGCGCCAACAGGCCGCCAATGTACCAGCGGGCTGTGTCAGACAGGCCGGCGTAGCCGCGCTCATCGAAGAACAGCGGCTCACCGCCCAACCAAAGCGACTGGTGGCAGTGCATGCCGGAGCCATTGTCGCCAAAGATCGGCTTGGGCATGAAGGTGACTGTCTTGCCAGCCTGCCAGGCCGTGTTGCGGATGATGTACTTGAACTTCATCAAATCGTCGCCGGCGTGCAGCAAGGTGGCGAACTTGTAGTTGATCTCCTGCTGGCCAGCCGTGCCGACCTCGTGGTGAGCCGCTTCCAGTTCGAGCCCGGCGGCGGCCAAGTTGTGCGTCATCTCGGCCCGCAGGTCTGCCATCTGGTCCGATGGCGGCACCGGGAAGTAGCCGCCCTTGTACCGCGTCTTGTAGCCCTGGTTGTGGCCGTCCTCGTAGCGGCCGGTGTTCCACCAGGCCTCGTTGGAGTCGATGTGGTAGAAGGACTCGTGCTCGTTGGTCTCGTAGCGGACCGAGTCGAAGATGTAGAACTCGGCTTCCGGCGCGAAGAACGCGGTGTCCGCGATCCCGGTCGAGCCCAGATAAGCCTCGGCCTTGGCGGCGATGTTCCTTGGGTCGCGCGAGTAGGGCTCGCCCGTGAACGGGTCGACAATGGAGAAGTTGACCACCAGGGTCTTGCGGACGCGGAACGGGTCCACGAACGCCGTCTGGACGTCGGGTATCAGCTTCATGTCAGATTCGTGGATGGCCTGGAAGCCTCGGATCGATGACCCGTCGAACATCAGGCCGTCCGCGAAGGCGTCCTCGGTGAAGGCTTTCGCGGGGATGGTGAAGTGCTGCATTATGCCTGGCAGGTCGCAGAACCGGACGTCGACGTAGTCGACTCCCTCAGAGCGAACGAAGGCCAAGGCCTCCTCAGGACTGGCGAACATCAGGGTTGGTACTCCTTCGGTGTGGGGATTGCTTGAACCCCGTCACCATATGACGGCCGGGTGACCCTGCCATGAAGGCTTTGTTACGTTCCCGTTTCCGCCGCCGTTGGAAGCGCCCCGATCAGCCCAGAGGCCGTTGGCGTTGTTCGCCTTGTCCCACTTGCCCGATGCCGTCCGGCGGGGTCTCCGGCCTTTGGTTCCGTTCGCGCCGTCCCCGGCGCCGGCGGCGTCCTGGCTGGTCAGCGGCCTCGGAGGGCCTTGCGGTCGGGGCGGGCCTTGAGCGGATCAATCCCCTTGGGCACTGGCAGGCGGATGCCGCCGATTGATTGAAGGCGCCGATTGACCTCGGCCAAGGCGGTCTTGTTCAGCACGGGCTTGAGCCGACGCATCTTTCTGACCAGCTTGCGCAGCGGCACCTGGCCCTCGCCTCGGCCAACTGTCAACTCGGTCACCGGTACACCGGGCGCGACCCGGGCGACCCGCTGATGCTCCTTCTTCAACATGCCCCGGAGCTTGTTCGGATTGCCGTCGCCTATCAGCACAATGCCGGGGCGGCCGACCGCCCGGAAGACCATGTCCATCGACCTGGGATCGACCGCCACGGGCTCATCCCCAATGGTCCAGCCCCGGCGGATGGTGCCGAGCGCGCTGGCGGCCGCGCCGGCCTGGCCCTCGATGCGGCCGTAGGCCGTCGCCTCGGCCCGGCGGGCCAGGAACATGGTGGCGGCCAGAGCGCCGATCGGGGCGGACAGGAACGCCATGTAGCCCAGCCGCCCCTGCCAGATGAAGCCCCCGATCAGCAGGCCCGCGCCCTCAATGCCGCAGAAGATGAGCACCAGCCAGAGCCAGATCAGCGGTTGCTCTTTGGCGACCAGCTTGTAGACGCTGGCCATCTGCTTGTACCAGCGCTCTTTCTTAGACCGGGCCGCCTTCTTAGCTTGCCGGGCGGCCGCCTTGGAGGCCTTCTTGCCGGCCCGGCCGGTCAGTTCCGGCTCGGCCCACGGGTCATTGCGAGGAGAATTGGATGCCACGGCACACCATCTTAACTTGGCTGGGGGGCGAGTGCGCCCGGGTCGGCGGCATCCTGGCTGGCCTTGGGCCGGCGCCGGCGCCAGATCACCAGCAGGATCAGCCCGCCCAGCAACCCCGCCGCGCCGCCGATGGCGACCGCCCAGATGTACCAGGGAACGGCCGAGCTGATCTTGACCTCGACCGTGTAACTGAGCGGTTCGCCGTCCGGGTCGGTGCCCTCAACGCTGATGTGGTGGATGCCTGGGTCAGTGCCGGGCGGGACGCCGATCAGTCCGTCGATCTCCCCGTTCTCATCGGCCGTCAGGTTGGCCAAGACCACCGGGGCGGAGTTCAGCACCGCTTGGCTGGAGGAGCCAGGCGCGAACCCGGCAGCGCTGACGCGGACGTACTCGCATACTTTAAGGCTTTTGGTTGAGTCATCATCTATCGACAGCCTGAGCTCTGTCTTTGGGAAAGCAGAGTCATCAGAATTTCCCCAGTCAGGTTTCTTCTTTCCCAATGGGAACTCATCGCATTGGGTATCAAAACTGCCTTCGGTGACGACGTAGGGACCGTCGGGGTTAAAATTGAAATCACTGCTGTTCAAATAAGTGCGAAGCTTGACGCTCTCTTTGGTGTAACCCGCCTTGGTCGGATGAACGCTTTCATGATCCACCGCAGTAGTGCTGAAAGCGTAGAATGTGACGTGGTTGAAATACGACTCGTCGCCCTGGCGGCAGAGCGAGTAGCCGAGGGTGGCATTCTCGACTCCGTTGGCGAAGAAGATGCCGTAGCTGCCTTCTTGGGCGGCGTTGGCGACCTCGTTCATGATGGTCCGGTTGAGGCGCACCTGGAGATCGATCAGCCGGTCGACATCTGCCACCGAGATAGCCACCGCCCACGCTATCATTCCTGTGGCGGCCTCGCAGACCTTGTTGGTTTGCTCCAGGACGGTGGGGTACGGCAGCACGACAACCGGCGCGAAGCGCTCGCCGCCTTGGCTGGTGCGCAGCTTGATCATCTTCTGGCTGTTGGCGGCCGCCCAGACCTCCCGGTAAAGGGCGGCCAGAGACGAGGTGTCCCGCTCCACCTGGCCCGGCTGGCTTGACATCGCTTCGATCTTCCTATACGCATCGGCGATGGCTCCGTCGGTGTTCATGTCGCACCCCCCGGAAACGCAGTCTGTAACTACATCGGCGAATCCGATGTCGTTGCCGCCGATGGTGAGAAAAACTATCCGCGGGGCGGTGGCGGCGTTGTCGAGCGTCCGCAATTGCTCGGCCACATCGATCTCCGCTTTGGAATCGACTTGGCGGTGGCTGAAATTGTTCATCACCGCTCCGGAGCAGGCGATGATTCTGGCCCGGTATTCTGAGTCGTAGCTGTAGGTGTATTGCGAGACGTGGCAGCCTGTCGTTGCGTGCTCTATCGACTTGTGGGTGCTGGGGTCCTCATATTCCCAGGTCCCTTCGCCGGATGAGTAAGAGTCTCCCATCACCACGATCTGATCGTCGCCGTCGATCTCGACACCCCAGGCGTGCGCCCCGACTGCGTCGTCGGCCGCCGGATCTATCGTCACCGCGCCGTCCACCAGCACTCCGCTGGTGGTCTTCCCGTAGGCCACGGCCCGGTACTGGGCGGTCAGCTTGGCGGTCTGGTTCCTGTCGGAGGCGACCGGCCAAGTCCGCGTGACGACCTCTCCGGCCGGAATGGTGCCCACTTGGACCCGGGGCGGGATGACTGGCAGCGCCACGCTGCCGGCCGCGGGGAGGAAGCTCAACGTCATCGTGACGGCCAAGATGTCGTGCTGAGTCGAGGTGTTGGCCGCCGTGACCGCGATGTTGATGGTGTCGCCGGGCGCGGCCGGATCAGGGGTCGCCACGGCCGTCAGCTCGAGTATCGGGTTGGTTTGGTTTTGGATTTCGTCAATCAGGTCCCGCGAGTCGGTGATATCGACATAACGGCCGCTAGTCTGATCGGCGATGCAGGTCAGCTCCTCTCGCCCGGCGTCCGAAATCTGGAAACCGATGGTGTTGATGGTGACGTCGAAGCCCTTATTGACCAGGTCCTGAGCGACTTCGCAGGGGGTCCGCGGAGGTTCGCAGTTCGACTCGCCGTCAGACACCAGGACAATGTTGGCTGAGGTGAAGCCTTGCTCTCGCAGTTCTTGCCCCAGGGCCTCGAGCGCCTGGGCGGTCGGGGTGTTGCCGTTGGCCGTCAGGTTGCGGATGGACGCCTTCAGCGGGGCCGAGTCCGACCGCTCGATCGGCTCGGCCCCGGCCAGGTAGCCCCCGGCCGAGCAATTCCCGTCGCCGGGGTAGGTCCACAGCCCAACCCGGTTGCCGCTGCGCCCGGAGATGGCGTCGATCATGCCCTGTTTGGCGCCTTCCAGTTTGGGGGTGCCGGCGCCGCCGTCCTCGTCCATCGAGCTTGAGACGTCGATCATCAGGATCAACGGAGTCCGTGAGTCGTCTTGGACCATCTCGGCGCCGGCTGGCTGGGCCGGGCCGGCGGCCGGCAGGACAGTGGCCAGGCCAGCCAAACCGGCGACCAGCGCCCAGCACCGCCGCCGCGCCCGGCGGCCGGACCGCTCCCGGGCGGCCATCACTGCCCCTCCGCCAGCAGGGCGATCTGATCGTCTGAGCCGACCACCCGGCCGTCGCCTAAGGCGATGGCTTGGCTGGACTGGTTCTCCGGCGGCGGCGTGGCGAAGGCCACCTGGATATCCAATCTGAGAACCCCGGTGACAGTCGCCGTCAACTCGGCGGTGTGGCCGTAATAGACGTCCACGCTGGTCAGGACCTGGCCATCGCCCACCAGCGTGACCCGGACGGTGCCGGTGGTTGTCTGAGCGTCATCGGGAATGCCGACTGTGGCCTGGAAGACGTCGGCGTGGCGGCCGAGCACGTAAACGTTATGCCGAATGTTGCCATCGCCGGCCTCCGGACCGCGCCAGTAGGCCTCGCCGGTGGCGCTGTTGGGGTAGCTCTGGCCGTCGAGCGAAGCCGAGACATTGCCGCGCAGGCTTGATTCGACTGCGGGCAACTGGCCCAGGTAAAGCGCCGTGCCGGATTCCGCCACCGTGACTGTGGCGTCGAGTGCCAGCGCCTCGCCTGGCAGCGGCTCGACCGCCAGCACATTGCCGGCCGCGACGGCCGCGCTGTAGGCGTACTGGAGCGCCACATTGACGCCCAGCTGCCGCAACTCGTCCACGAAGCTGGTCGAATCGCGGCCCTCGAACTCAGGCATCTGGGCCGCCTTGGACAAAGTCAGCTCGATGGTGCCGATCTCGCTGACGCCGAAGGGCGGCGATTGTTCGATGACGATGCCTTCAGGCCCAGCGAAAGGCTCGCTCAGCAGTTCGACCGTGTCGATGTCCCAGCCCATATCGGCTAGGACTTGGAGGGCTCCTTCTTTCTCCAGTCCGCGCACGTCAGGCATCCGCACGCCCTCTGGCACGGATGGGATCTCGATGAAAGACGGCTCCACGACCGGCGAGACGCGCGCGGCGGCGTAGCGGTTGGCCGCCACCCAGCCGCCGAAGAACGCGCCGCCCGCCACGGCCAGCACCAACAGCAGGCAGCCGCCCACCAAGTAGCCGCGGGCCATCTTGCGGCGGGGCGGGCGCGGTTGCTTGGACGGGCGCTGGCCCTTGGGCCGCCTGCCCTTGGGCTGCCGGCCCG
>JAITJY010000107.1 GCA_031278675.1 Bifidobacteriaceae bacterium | reverse complement strand
CCCGCAGAAGCGCGCCGTAGCACTGCGGGGACTGCCACACTTGCCACACACGGAGCCCTGTTGGGGCATGAGAGGCCTTTCTGATCGCTGGGGACGCCAAGCCGCCGTGGCCAGGCACCTGTGTTGGGCGCCGACCCCCCGCAGCCAACCCCCATTCTCCGTGTCAATGCTGGTCAAGCGGTGTCTGCCCGGCGTTGACGCGGCCGGAACGCGGCCTGCCGGCCAGTTCCTTGACGATAATCATGGCAAAACAATAGGGGCTATGACCAGGGATGCCAGGCGGATTACCCGCGACGGGGCTCGTCGGGGTCCACGGCGCCGGGCATAAGCCCAGCCGAAAGGCGCAATTTGGGGTTGCGGGTAAGGGGCAGCCGGGCGGGCGCTGCGGTGCGGGGCCGGGGGCAGCCGAGCGGGCGGCACCGTGCGACCTGTCAACCAAACGCCGCGAACCACTGGTCTAACCTTGATCTATGAGCGATACCGCGAGCCCCCGGGCCAGATTTTTGGCCAACGTGAGGGGCGCTGGGGACACCCCGAACCTGGAATTGGCCGAATTGGCAGGCAAATATGGCGTCACCACCCGCTACACGGACTGGAAAGGCAATCTCACCCAAGTCTCGGCCAAGACGGTCCGGGCTGTTCTGGGTGCGCTCGGAATCAAGGCTGATACCCCGGAGGAAGTCGCCGCAGAACTTCAAGAGTTCGACAACCGGCCTTGGCGGCGCCCCATCCCGCCGGCCACAGTGATTCGGGTCGGGGCGGAGCACTGGGTGCCGATCACGCTGGCGGAGGGCACGGTTGGCCAACTCTGGATTGACCTCGATGACGATCCTTTGTTGGGGGGCAGCGGGGCGCGGGTGGACTTGGGCGCAGTGGCGAGCCAGGACACGGTGCGGCGGGTCATTGATGGTCAGCCGATGGTGCAGTATCGCGTGGCGCTGCCACGCGACCTACCGCCCGGCTGGCACCGGTTGGGGCTCGCCGTGGCCGGGGCCGCAGCGGCCGAAGGTGCCCTGGTGGTCAGCCCCGAACGCCTTGAACTACCAGAAGCGTTGCGCACCCACTCCGTGTGGGGGCCGATGGTACAGCTCTACGCCGCCCGCTCCCGGTCCTCCTGGGGCACCGGTGACTTCGCTGACCTGGGCGCACTGGGCTACCAGATGGCTCAATCCAACGGCGCAGACTTTGTGCTGATCAACCCCATTCACGCGGGGGAGCCGGTGCCGCCGTACACGCCATCGCCCTACCTGCCGGCGACCCGTGACTTCACTAACCCGTTCTATATCCGCCCCGAGGACATCGAAGAATACGCCACCGCGCCGGCCGAAGTGATCTCGCAGGTGGACGCATTGGCCGCGCAGGCGCGGCAGGCCAACTCGAATCCCGGATCGTTGGACCGCGACCAACTCTGGCCCCTCAAACGAACAGCTCTCGAGGCGCTCTACGCAGTGCCGCGCAGCCCGGGTCGGCAAGCCGACCTGGACCAGTTCCGGGCGGAGCGCCAACCCGGGATCGGCGATTTTGCGCTGTGGAGTGCGCTGAAGGATAGCGGTCTGGACCGCACTGTGGAGTTTGGTTCGCCTGAGGCGGCCGGGTTCGCGGCCACCCACGCCACGTTGGTGGAGTTCCACGTCTGGTTGCAGTGGATCGCAGATCAGCAGGTCGATGCCGCGCAGGCACGTTGCAAAGCGGGCGGCATGGCGCTGGGGATCGTTAAAGACCTGGCGGTTGGGGTGCACCCGGAAGGCGCCGATGCCTGGTCGCGCCAAGCGGTGCTGGCCACATCTGTGCAGGTGGGTGCGCCGCCGGACTATTTCAACCAGATGGGTCAGGGCTGGTCGGAGCCGCCCTGGCGGCCTGACGCATTGGAGGCCACGGGCTACGCCGCCTACCGGTCCATGCTGCGGGCTGTGCTGGCGCACGCGGGCGCTCTGCGCGTGGACCACATTTTGGGGCTGACCCGGCTCTGGTGGATCCCGGAGGGGCAGGGGCCGGCCGATGGCACTTATGTGGCATACGACCGCGAAGCGATGGTGTCCATCTTGGTGTTGGAGGCGAGACGGGCGGGCGCGGTTGTGGTCGGTGAGGATTTGGGTGTGGTCCCGCCTGGCCTCAGGGAGTACCTGGGGAGCCGAGGCTTGTTGGGTAACTCGATTGTCTGGTTCGAGAAGACACCGGACGGCTCCGGCTTGTTGGACCCCGAACGGTACCGCTACCTTGCAATGACCACTGTCACGACCCATGATCTGCCCCCGACTTCCGCCTATCTGGCCGGGGAGCACATTGCTCAACGTGACCGGTTGGGCCTGCTGGACACCCCCCTGGATAAGGCCCGCGAGCTGGCCGCCGCCGAACGCAACCAGATGGTAGATATGCTGGTCAGGCGTGGCTTCTTGACTGGCGACAAGCGCGGCGACGAACTAGAGATTGTCAAAGCGCTGCATCGCTTCTTGTTGGCTACCCCGTCCGTCATGTTGGGTGTCTCGCTGGCAGACCTGGTGGGGGAGCGCCGCACCCAGAACCTGCCCGGTACCGACCGCGAATACCCGAACTGGTCGGTGCCGTTGGCAGATGCGACAGGCCGGTCCGTCTATATCGAAGACATTGAGGCGCTGCCGGCGTTCAAGGCCATCACGGAGGTAATGCAGTCGAGCGCAGCCAGCCCCGCCAGCCCAGGAGACTAAGCAGACCAAGTCAACTTAGCTAACCAAGCTGGACAGCCCGCCCTCGTCAAGGACGGTGTTGAACAACACCGTCCTGGGAGAGCGTTGTTCACGCTCTCCCAGGGCGTAAGGTCGAGCCGTGGAGTTGTTGGCGGTGGCCGTCGCACTGGGCGCAGCGTTGTGCTTCGCCGGTTCGTTCGTGGCCCAGCAGCACGTCGCGGGACGCGTGTCGCCCGAGAAGGGCAAAGGCCTGCGCCTCTTCGCCGAGCTGGCGCGTTCACCCATGTGGTGGGCCGGCGCGTGCGGCGACGGGCTCGGCTTCGGCTTACAGGCCCTGGCCTTGGCGTTCGGCTCGGTGGTGTTGGTCCAGCCGGTGCTGGTGACGGCAATGGTGTTCGCGCTGCCCCTGGCGGCCCGCTGGAACGGCCGGCGCATCGCCCGCTCGGAGATTGTCTGGGCAGGCGTCGTGGTGGTTGCGTTGGCGGTGTTTACGGTGGTGGGGGACACGGGTAAAGGTTCAGTGGACGATGCCGTCCGCCCTTGGATTATCCCCGCCATTGTTTTCGGGTTGATTGGCTTGGGGTTGTTCCTGCTTGGGCTGTTCGGGCGGGGCACACTGAAGGCGCTTGGTTTCGGTGCTCTGGCGGGTGTGGTCTACGGGATCATTGCGCCTGTCACCGAGTTGGTGGTGGTTCATCTGGACCACGTTGGGCTGGTCGGACTGTTCGGGTCTTGGCCGCTCTATGTGCTGGTGGTGTTGTTGCTGGCTGGGACGGCTTGGCAACAGACCGCGTTCCACGCGGGCGAGTTGGGAGCTTCGCTCCCCGCGACCCAGGTGTTGGAGCCGGTGGTGGGGGTGATCCTCGGGATCTGGGCGCTTAATGCGCGCCTTCACACTCACGGCTGGGGTTGGGTGGCCCTGGGCGCCTCAGCGGCCGCGATGGTTGTCGGGACGGTGGCGCTGGCGCGCCGCGCCGCCCGCTAGGGCTAATCGCCCGGTCCGGGCACCGGCCAGCCCACGGGTCATTGGAGGTGTGCGGGGACCGCTTCGGCGGTGTCCTGGGCGCGGACATCGACCAGGGCCTGGCGGCTGATTGCCCCGGGCAGGGACCGTGCCCGCCGTGCGACAACCACTGCGACCAAGGCCGCCAGGGCAAATGCGCCCTGCAGGGCGGAGAACGGGTCGGGTAGCAAGGCGAGCAACTGGAAGCCACCAATCCCGGCGAAGAACCGGACGGCGCGCCGCGCCAACCACGCGGGCCTGGCCGGGGCCAGCGCTAGCTGGGTCGCATGGTCCCCGAGGGTGCGGCCGCTGACAGCCACCGACAACGCCTGGAGCCCCACAGCCACCCAGAAACCCAAAGCGCTGGACAGGGCCGAATCCAAGGCGTCAACCGGGCGCGACAAAACGAAAAGCTGCCAAAGCTGTGCCCCAATCGCAACGGGGGCTGCTACCACGACGTAGCAGACGGCATCGACCAACATGGCAACCAACCGGCGCCCCACCGTGACCGGTGCACCCACCCCCGGCGCCAAGCGCTCCACGCTGAGCCAGCGGCGCGGCACCGCCAAGGCGAGCAACGCGCCGAGCAACGCCCCGCTGGTGTTGGAGATCAAGTCATCGACATCGAACAGGCGGTAGGCGCACGGGTAGAGCCCCCACACGCCGGTTAGCTGGGTCAACTCGACAAACAGCGACAGCGCCGCGCCCACCAGCACGGTCCAGCCGACCCCTTTGCCCCACAACGCTCGCACCAAGAACCCGAGCGGCAAGAACAGCACAACGTTCAGCCCGGTCTGCAATACAACCGGGTTGCGCAGCCAGGCGCCAAGAGAATCGAGGGGGTAATTGGTCATGTCGCTCAAGAAATAGAACGGCACCAATTGGGTGCCAGAACAGCGGATCTCCGCTGGATTTGGCAGCGGCAACAGCGTATATGCCCAGATGCCGAGGATATAGATCAGCAAACCGAGCGAGAACACCGCCCGGCGGACCGTCAACCGGCCGTAGCGCCGATAAGTCAGCGCCACGAACGGCGCGAAGCCCGCCAGCGCTAGCCCAACGCCCAATAGCCCAGCGAGGATTGCCGGCAAAACCTGACCGCCCATGGGGCCAGCCTAGCCGCTGCCGCCGCGCCCCGCCCCGCCGCGTTGCCCGATGCCGCCGCGCTCCCCGCCGCGCTAGCCGCCCTGCCGCGCCGCGCTCCCCGCCCCGCCCCGCACCGCTCCGCGGTTCGCGGTGTACGCCAGCGGGTTCGGCCGACAGGTGGCTTCGGTCGCAATCCTGATCTCGGGGGCGATCAGCCCAGCGGCGCGCAGACGGAAGAGTTCCGGGACCATCCGGTCCCGCAGGGCATACGGGTCGATTGTGTTCAGGTAAATCTTGGTGGCTCCCTCGAACCCGGCGACGGTCGACACCCGCCACTTCAGCATGATCCGCCACGGCATGGGCAGCGTCGCATCCACCGGCCGCGAGTGCCACTCTTCGTTGGTGGGGATGCTCGGACCGGTGGCCGCGTGCATCGCGTGGAGCAGGTCAGCCATGCCCGCCAGTTCCTGCGGGGTATGGTTCCACGGGTCGGGCGCCTCCGACTTAGAGAACACTTCGATGGTGGGGTAGCGGTGCCCAAACCCGGCGAAGGCCAACGCCCAGTCGTTTTCTGCGATCACCAGGTTCTTGTAGGCCGCATAGTTGGCGCCCCTTTCGTTGAACGCCTCCGGGTCGGCGCGCAGCGCCCCCAGCGCCAATTCGTAGCCAACCCCGTGCTCATCAATCGCGACGAGTTGTTTGTGCAAGTGATCCAGTGATGCCCCAGCCGGTTTCAGCCAGTTTTGGAACACCGTGACATAACGCACATAGCGGTTGCGCCAGTACAAGTCACGCATCGCGTCGATCGTAAAAGCGATAAACCGCCGGTGCTCGGCGGGGGTGAGGGTGCCGGAACCCGCCAAGACGGCATCGTCCCTGGCCCCTTGCGGGAAGTGCCGCCGCGCCACCACCAAGTCATGGCCCGAACCGAAAAAGCCCTCCGCCGCCGCGAGCAGATCAGCCGCGCTGGGCTGGGGGTCCGCCACGCCCCCCGCGCGCAGCTTGGCGGACAACACCCGGTCCACGTGGCGGCGCCCCGCCTCCTCGCTCAAGTAGGTACGAGCCCGTTCGGCCAGGTCAGCGGGCAGTTCGTAGCCGTAATTGGCCCGCCAGTAGTCGAACGAAAGTATCTCGAACAGGTTGGGGACGCGCCGGAACTCCGCAGTGGTGGCATACATGTCCGATGCCGTCGTGAACCCCACCGTACGCCCCGCCCAGTCCGGTTCGCCGGCCGCAGCGGACGGGTCCGGCGCCAACAGTCGCGCCTTTTCCGGCGGCGTGTCCTCGTAACGTTTCTCGCAGAAGGGGCAGTAGGCGGCATCGTCCTGAGGGACAAGCGGGCGTGGCGCCCGGTCTGCGGTGGCGAGCGGCCTGGTACCCCGGCGCGGCACCGTCCATACCTCGGTCCCACTGAACGGGTTGATCTGTTTGACCGTGCCGTCGGCGAGGATGTCGAGATAAGCCGGGTCGCGCATCCAGGGGTTCATATACCTACGGTAACGGACGGTGCGGGCGCGGCGGATCGGCTGGGCAGGACCGCCAAGTAGAGTGGACCCCTATGGGCTCAAGTCACCTCGCCGCGCCGGGCGTCAGTGTGTTCTTGACGGTCCGCAACGAAGCGGACCACCTAGCCGGCGCAGTGGAACGGATTTTTGCCCAATGCTACGAGGGACCGCTTGAGGTGGTGCTGGCGCTCGGCCCATCATCTGATGCCACCGCGAGCGAGGCGGCCCGGCTCGCGGAACGGTTCCCCGCCCTCGTGGTGGTGGACAATCCGTCCGGCCGGACGCCGGAAGGCCTGAACCGGGCCTGGCGATCTGCCCGCCACGACTACCTGATCAGGGTCGATGGCCACGCGCTACTGCCGCCCGGCTACATTGAGCGGGTAGTTAGCGTGCTGGAGCAGACCGGGGCCGCGAACGTCGGCGGCATGATGGTGCCGGAAGGCACCGCGCCATTCCAGAAAGCCGTCGCCCGGGCCATGTCGTCACCGTTTGGGATAGGCGCCGAGGCGTTCCACACCGGCGGGGCCCCCGGTCCGGCCAAGACCGTCTACTTGGGCGCCTTCCGCCGCGCAGACCTAGAGGCAGTCGGCGGCTTCAACGAGGCCTTTACCCGCGCCCAGGATTGGGAGTTGAACTATCGCTTGATCAACGCCGGCAAGCTGGTCTGGTTCGACCCGCAACTCGGGGTTGTCTACCGGCCGCGCCGGACTTGGCGGGCACTGTTGCGGCAGTTTTACCAAACCGGCCGATGGCGAGCGCATCTGATCCGGCAATATCCGCGGACGGCATCGGCCCGCTACCTGGCGGCCCCGGCGGCGACCGTTGGGGTCGGGATTGGCGGCGTGGCGGGATTGCTGGGTCTGGTGGCCCGGTCGAAGGTTGCTCCGCTGGCACTGGCCGTCCCCGTCCTGTACGCCTTGGGTGTGCTTGGCGCGTCCGTGGTGGCCTCACGCGGGTTGGACCGACCCACCCGGCGGCGCCTGCCGCTCGCGATGGCGACCATGCATCTGGCCTGGGGGGCCGGGTTCCTGCGCGCCACGTTGGAGCGGGGTCGTACCGGCCCCCGCGATCAGGGAACATAAATCCTGGCGTGTGTGGCGCCGCAGATGGCGGTCAGCGCCACCGGGCGGCGCTATCCTGTTGCGAGGCAGACGCCGGGGCCGACAGAAGGGAATGCTTTGACGGATACCACCCGCGACCAGTTGGACGGGCGCGACGAACTGCACGTCTACGCGGCTGGGCGGCACGGGCTACCCAATTTACGCCAATATGTGCGTGATCTGATGGCACGGTGGCCATTCGCGGCGGAGTTCTCACGTTCGTCAATCCGGTCCGCGAACACGGACACCGTGTTTGGTCAGCTCTGGTTGATCATCAACCCGACGCTGTTGGCTGTGGTGTATTTCATTCTGATTGTCATCATCACGGGCCAGTCGATCACTTCTGGGGGCTCCACCCTGGTGCAGATTTGCTGTGGCCTGTTCCTGTTTACGCTGGTCCAGGGTGCTGCGTCGTCTGGCGCTGGTTCGGTGACGGGCGGCGGCGCATTGATTTCACGGATGGCGTTCCCGCGTTTGCTGATGCCGCTCGCGGCCGTGCGCACATCCCTTTTCCGGTTCCTGCCCACGCTGCCGGTGTTCTTAGTGCTGAAGGTGGTCCTGACGGATTCGCCGTGGGGCTGGCCCATGGTGTTAGCGGTCTATTTCCTGGCCATGATGGTGGTGTTTTCTTGCGGGCTGGCCGCCTTCATGGCGGCGCTTCAGGTCTATTTCCGGGACGCCGCCAGCTTCCTGCCGTACTTCTTACGCATTTGGATGTACCTGTCGCCGGTACTTTGGTCACCGGCCCGGTTCCAACCGGGCGGCCGGAACGGCGACCTGTATTCCATGATGTTGCTCAACCCGATGTTTTCGATCTGCGGCGGCTGGTCCGACACGTTGATGGAAGCCCGCCTGCCCGCACCGGAGATGTTCTTGGTCTCATTGGGGTGGTCAATTTTGGTGTTTGTGTTGGGTTCGTTGTTCTTTGTTTCGAGGGAGCGTGATTTCTCTGTCCGCATCTAGCAAGGACAAGGAGATCCGGCTGGATCAGCCGCCGGCGGTTTCAATCCAGGACCTGTCCATCACCTATCGCACCACGTTTGAAAAGGTGCCAACCTTGCGCAGCGCCATTGTGCGCTTTGGGCGCGGTGAGCGCGCGGTCAAGGAGGTCCACGCCCTACAGAACCTCACGTTTGACGTGCCGGTCGGCACGTCACTGGGGATTATTGGCGCCAACGGCGCCGGGAAATCGACCCTGACCCGGGCGGTGGCGGGTGTGCTGGCGCCCAGTTCGGGGCGGATCGAGGTCCGCGGCCGGATCAGTTCCCTGCTGGCTCTAGGGGTGGGTTTCAACTCGAAGCTGACCGGCCGGGAGAATGTGGTCCTGGGCGGGTTGGCCCAGGGCATGACCCGGGCCCAGGTAGCGCAGCGCGCGGAACACATTGCGGAGTTCGCCGACATCGGTGAATTCATGGACATGCCTTTGATCACCTATTCTTCCGGTATGGCGGCGCGGCTGGCATTCGCGGTGGGCGTCCACATGGACCCCGACATTTTGATGATTGATGAGGCACTCTCCGCCGGGGATGCGGCCTTCAAGGTCAAAGCTGCCGCCAAAATGGAAGAATTGATGAAATCAGCGCGCGCCATGTTCTTGGTGTCACATTCGCTGGGCTCCATCAAAGAGATGTGCAATGACTGCATCTGGTTGCATAAGGGCAAGCTGATGCTCCACGCCGACCCGCAGACCTGCATCGACGCCTACACCAAGTTCCTCAAGGTCGGTGAGAACGCCTTCACCATGGAGGATATGTGACGGCCGGGATCGACGTGTCCGTGGTCACGTCGGGCCACGATGTGGCGGATGCCCGCTTACACCGCGAGGTGGCGGCCCTGCGCCGCGCCGGGCTCACGGTCGAGGTCTTGGCGTTGGGTCTGACCAGCGATGCGCCGGCGGGTTGCGCCGTCCACACCGAGGCGAGGGCCGGGGCGTGGCGCCGCGCCTATCTGGCGGCGACCTTGCCGTGGCGTGCCCGCGGCCGGGTTGTGTTGGTGCTGGATCCGGATGCCGCCATCGGCGCCTATGCGCGCCGGGTCCTGGGGGGCGGGCGCGCCGCACTGGTGGCGGATGTCCACGAGGATTACGGTTCTCTCCTGGCGGACCGAGCCTGGGCGGCGGGTCTGACCGGGCGTTTGGCGCGGGGGTTGGCGCGGGCGGGCCAGTGGGCTGCGGCGCACGCGGACCTCACCGTCGTGGCGGACGCCCACCTCCTGCCGCGCGCTCCCCGGCGCCTGGTGGTGCGTAACCTGCCCGATCCGGCCATGCTGCCGCCCGGTGGGGCTGGGACGCCGGATCGCCGGCCCCGCGCGCTTTACGTGGGAGACCTGCGTGATTCGCGGGGTTTGTTCACCATGGTCGATGCCGTCCGCGCAGCCCCCGACTGGCAGCTCGACTTGGTAGGGCCCCTGGCCCGCCGGGATCAGGCGAAGCTGTCCCAGGCGCTGAGCGCTGAGCCGGGCTTGGCGGATCGGTTGGCGTTGTTGGGGCGCCAGGCGCCGGCGCCGGCCTGGAGCCACGCCGTGGGGGCTTGGGCTGGTCTGTTGTTGTTGCAGGACACGCCGGCGTTCAGGGCTTCGATGCCGTCCAAGATCTACGAATATCTGGCTTGTGGTCTGCCGGTCATCACCACGCCGTTGCCGCGTCCGGCAGCACTGGTCGGTGAGACCGGGGCGGGCCGGGTAGTGGCTGATGCGGCCGAGGCCGCAGCTGTGTTGCGGGAATGGTCAGCTGACCCGGCGGCGTATGGCGCCGCCGCAGCGGCGGCGCGGGCGGCCCGCGGGCGGGCTGTGGCCGAAGCAGACGAGATGGCTCTGTTCGGGGCGCGCCTCGCGCGCCTCGCCGGCCGCGGCTGATGCCCCGCCCGGCCCGGCCCCGCGCGGCTGATGCCTGGCCCCGCCCGGCTGATGCCCCGCCCCGCCCGGCTGACGCCTGGCCCCGCCCGGCTGATGCCCCGCCCGGCTGATGCCCGGCCCGGCCCGGCCCCGCCCCGCCCGGCTGACGCCTGGCTGATGCCCCGCCCGGCTGATGCCCGGCCCCGCCCCGCTCCGCCCCGCCCGGCCCCGCTCCGCCCCGCCCGGCCCCGGCCGGGCAGTTGGCGCGAATTCGCGGCAAAGTGATTTATGGTGGAAGCCGTGACGGCTAGCACTGCGATCGGGGCGCAGACCATTCTGCCGGCCGTGCGGCGGCGCTTTACGGTCCACGCGGCGGACGGTGTGCGGTTGGTGGGGGAAGCGGCATCGCCGGTCGGGGGGGAACCGGCGGGCACGCTGGTGGCGATCCATCCGCTGCCGACCCAGGGCGGCTCGATGGATTCGCATTTGCTGCGCAAGGCGGCGTGGCGCTTGCCGGCCCTGGCGGGCCTCGCGGTGGTGCGCTTCAACACGCGCGGCACGTGCTCGGCGCTGGGCTGCTCAAACGGTAAATTCGACGGCGGCGCTGGTGAGGGACTTGACCTGGCCGCAGTGGTCCGCTGGGTGGCGGACCAAGGCTGGCCCACTCCGTGGCTGGCCGGATGGTCGTTCGGCTCCGAGGTCGCCCTGATGCACGGCCAGCGACTCGATGTGGCGGGTTTGATCGCGATCTCGCCGCCGCTTGGTCTGGCCGGACCGGAACACCTCATCCAGTGGGCGGCGACCCGCCGCCCGGTTGTCGCTCTGGTCCCGGAACGTGATCAGTTCCTGCCGCCCGCCGCAGCGCGCCGGCGCTTCGCGCTGGCACCGGCGGCCCGCATAATCGAAGGCCGGGACGCTGGCCACCTGTGGATCGGGCAGAGCGCGGTCCGGTTTGTGCTCGACGCGGTGGTGGAGGCTGTTCGCCCCGGGTTTGGGCCGTTGAAGACGCAGTGGGACGGGCCGAGCGAAACGTACCGCAATCCGCCGCCGCCGGAGCCGAAAACTGGCGGGCACGGCATCGACCATGAGACAAGGACTTGACATGACCCTCTTAGCTGTACACAGCGCTGGAGCCCTGCGGGGGAGCGTGCCGGTGGACCAACCAGCCCCCGGCCCGTGGACGCAGGATGATGAAACGGCGCGGCTGAGCGCGTCAGAGCGCGCCGCTGAGGCGACGGTCGGCCCACTTGTGCCTGCGGGCTCCATCCCGCTGGTGCTGTTCCACGCCTATCCGTTGTCATCCGCGATGTGGGCGCCGCTGGTCGCCGAGATGCCGGACCTGCCCATCTTGGAGATTGACCTGCCCGGAGCGGGGTTCAGCCCCACGATCGAACCGGTCACAATCGAAGCGGCGGCGGGCGCGGCGGCCAGCGTGCTGCGTGAACTGGGGGTGCGTCAAGCCGTGATCGGCGGCATTTCGATGGGTGGGTACGTGGCGTTGGCCCTGCTGCGCGCCCATCCCGAATTGTTCGCTGGCCTGGTTTTGATGAACACGAAGGCGACGGCGGATACCCCTGCCGCGCGCGCGGGCCGTCTGGAGGTGGCGCGGCGCGTCTTGGCCGAAGGTTCGGTCGGCGCCCTGCGTCCGATGGCGTCCCAGCTAGTTTCCGCCCAGTCGCAGGCCAACCAGCCAGACCTGGTGGGCCGGTTGGAGCGGTGGATCGGCGAGGCGACGCCGGCGGGGGTGGCCTGGGCCCAGGAGGCGATGGCGTCCCGCGAGGAGACGCTTGGGGCGCTTCGCTCGTTTGGTGTCCCGGCCGCAGTGTTGGCGGGTGAAGCGGACCCGTTCGTCTCGTTGGCCGATGCCGAAGCGATGGCCGACGCAATTGGCCCCGGCACGTACTTCGACGTGTTGTCCGGCGTGGGACACCTCTGCCCCTTGGAGGTGCCCAACTCGGTGTCGCCCACCATCCGGCAGTTCTACCGGCGTGTCTTGCGTTTAGACCTGGCGCGGGGCCGTGCGCCGGCGTAGCGGTTAGGCCCGGCCGGCGCGTGGGCCGGCGGTGTGCGAGCCGGCGGTGCGTGGGCCGGCGGTGTGCGAGCCGGTGGTGTGTGGGCCGGCGGTGTGCGAGCCGGTTCTAGACTGTGCGCTGCTCGCCAACTAGGCCCGCTGGACGCCCCTGGGCGGGCGCAGCAGGCTCAACTGGGCGTCTCGCTGGTGCCCAGATTGCGGGTCACCAGGCGGCGCAGGCGGGCCAGGTAGCTGTCCAGTGCTTGACGCTGAACCTGGAGCTTGTCGATCGTGAGTTGGGCGACGCGGCGGTGCTCGGTGGCTTGCGCAATCGCCTGGTCCATGGTCTGGCGGGCCTCTTCGTTGGCTTGAGCCAGAATAGCGTCCGCTTCCTCCTTGGCGCCGGCCGTCAGCACCTCGACGTACTCGTCGGCGTGCCCCATGATCTGGGCGGCTTGTTCTTGGGCTTCGAGGAGCCGCTGGGTGGCAGCGGCCCGCTGCTCGGTCGGGCCTGCCAAAATGC
Organism: Bifidobacteriaceae bacterium; assembly: GCA_031278675.1. Taxonomy (GTDB): domain Bacteria; phylum Actinomycetota; class Actinomycetes; order Actinomycetales; family WQXJ01; genus JAIRTF01. The sequence continues at coordinate 4,312 of JAITJY010000107.1, read as the reverse complement.
GTTCGGCTTCCCTGATGGAGCGCTCCCGGTCTTCGTTCATCCGCTCCAGGCTGGTCTGAGTCCGGCTCGCAATGGCCCGTTCGGTGCGTTCGGTGGTGTCCCGGGCGTGAGCCACCACCCGGTCAGCTACGCTGCGGGCGTCGCCCAACAGGTTTGAGGCAACCTCGCGGGCTTCTTGCATCAGGCTTTCCGCTTCGCTGCGGGTCCGCTCCACGATCTCTTTGGCGTACTGATCAGCGGCGACCTTGGTCGCAGTGGACTCCTGGTGGGCAGCGGTCCTGATCTGACCAGCCTCAATGCGCGCATGGGTGGTCAAACTGGCGGTTTCTTGTTCAGCCTCTTGGCGGGTGGCGGAAGCATCAGCCATCGCCGCAGAGCGGCGAGCCGACGCCTCCGCGTCAGCCTCTTCCCGCAGGGCCCGCGAATAAGCTTCGGCGTCCGCCCGCAGCACTCGGGAGTCGGCTTGAGCTTTGGCCCGGGTCTGGCCCGCTTGGCCTGCGGCCCGGCCGCGGGCGGCCATCGCATAGCGTTCCGCGTCGGTGAACATGCGGTCTATCAGTGCCCGGGTTTCGGATAGGGTCTGTTCCGCATCCGCATCCGCGCCAGCGCGCACGTGGTCGGTTTCGACGCGCGCAGTCGCTTTTAGTTCATCCATTTCGGCCTGGACCCGGCCCTGGCGGGCCGCCGAATCGGCGGCGGCTTCAGCCACCAATTGTTCGGTGAAGGCTCTGGTTTGGGCCCGCAGTTGGTCGGTTTCCCGGCGAGCGGTGTCTACCAGGGTGGTGGCTTCGCGTTCCGCCACGGCCCGCGTGGTCTCCATTTCGCGTTCTGCGCTGTCCAAGAGCGCAGTCGATTCCCGGACCACTAGTTGGCGCCGCTCAAGGGCCGCCTTGTTCGCAGAATCACGCAATTCGGCGGCGCGGCGTTCCGCCTCCGCCACAACGTCGCGGGCTCGCTGCACGCCTTGTTCGCGGGTGGCCTGAGCGGCCTGGCCGGCCGCCACCCGCAGTTCTTCGATTTCGGTGCGGGCAAAGCCCAACAGCGTCTCGTGTGAATGTACGGCCGCTTCACGTTCGCGGTCCACCGTGGCACTGGTGGTCTGGCCCAACTCGGCAGCGTGTTCTTTGATGGCGGTAAGCCCTAAGGCGACCTCCGCCTCCAGCATGCCGGCGAACTCCTCGATCTGGCCTTGCCGCCGGCCGGGGTGACGCCAAGCCTGTTCCGCTAGAACTGACCGGACCTGGTCCAGTTCGTTGGCCAAGGCTTGGCCGCGCGCCAGTAGCTGCGAGGCGTGTTCGCGTGTTTGCGCGAGCGCGGCCTCAAGATTAGCAGCGCGTGGATCCTCGCCGGGCATCGGACAAGACTCAAGCGGTTAGGTCTTGGTCGCCAGATTCTTCCAGCTCGACCTCAGCGAACAAATCGACCTGTTCAGCTACGGAGGCACCAGCTTCTGGTGGGGCTTCGTAGCCGCCCACGTCATACGGTCTTGGGTCATAGGCTTGCGCCTCCGGTGTGCCCGCGTCATACCAGGTGGCAGCGGGTAGGGCCGGAGCCGGCTCGGCCGGTTCCAAGACGGAATCGATATTCGGTAATGGGGTGGCACCGAGCAGACCGCGCAGTTCCTCCAGATAACCGGTGATGGATTCGCGCTGCCGGTTCAGGTCATCGACCTGGCGCTGGACGGAGATGCGTTCCCGTTCGGCTTCCTCGACGGCCTCACTGAGGGTGCGCTCAGCGAAGCTCCGGGCGTCTTGGAGTACCCGGTCTGCGTTGCGCCGGGCGTTCGCGAGCAACTCGGAAGCTTGCTGGTCGGCATCGTGCCGTAGCTTCTCGGCCCGGGCTAGCGCCTGTGCCACCCGTTCCTCGGCTTCTTCGGCGCGGGCGTTGGCTTCCGCGATGAGGCGGTCGGCTTTGGCCTTGGAGGACTCGAAGCGCTCGGCGTTAGCGGCTTCCGCCGCTTCGATCCGCTGGGCAATCTCGATCTCCGACTCGGCTTTCCATTCCTCGGCGCGCTCCGTCAGGGCGGCGGCTTGTTTCTTGGCTTCGGCGAGGAGCGTGGACGCTTCGCGTTCTGACCGTGTGGTCAACTCTTCGGCCCGCGAACGCGCCTCTTCATACAGTTCGGCGGCGGCCTGTTCGGCGCCGGCGCGGGTTTGGGTGGCGTAACGATCGGCGGATTCCTTGAGTTCGATCGCTTCCCGGTTGGTCGAAGAGAGCAGGTCGGTGGCTTCGCGTTCCGCCGAATTGCGCAGTTCGTGGGCTGCCATTTCGGCGGCGGAACGGGTGGCTTGCTCAAACTGCTCGGCATCTGCCCTGGTCTGCTGGGCGTAGTGCTCCGCTTCGGAACGGATCTGCAGGGCGTACTGCTCGGCATCGGACCTGAGCTGCTGGGAGTACTGGTCGGCGTTGGAGCGAACCTGCTGCGAATACTGGTCGGCGGCCGAACGGCGCTCGGAGGCCTCGTTTTCGGCGGACGAACGCAACTCTTGAGCTTCCCGTTGGACCGCTGCCCGGGTCTGCGCGGCGTAATCTTCGGAGTCGGCGCGTAGTTGGGAGGTCTCTTGGTCGGTGGCGAGCCGCAACGCGGCCGTTTCTTGGTCAGCGGCGGAACGCAACTGTGTGGCATAGCGTTCCGCATCTTCGCGCTGGGAGGCGACCTCGACGGCGACGGCGGAGCGCAGTTCGGCGGCCTCGCGCTCCGCGTTGACCCGCAACTCGGTGGTTTCGCGCTCCACTGAGGCGGTCAGCGCCGCAATCTCGCGTTCTAGGGCGGCGCGGCGCTCAGCTTCCTCCGAAGCGATTGATCCCATCACGCGGACTGCTTCGCGTTCAGCCGAACCGACCATTTCTTCAGCCCGGCGTGAAGCGTTCGTCAGCTCTGACTCCGCTTCGGCCCCAGCTGCGGCCTGGACTTCTTCAGCTTCGCGACGCGCCGTGGCCAGCATCTCTGCGACCTCGTTCTCCGCTTGCGCCTTCAGTTGATCGGTCTCCAGCTTGGTTCGGGCGAGCAGCGCAGATGACTGCGACCGCGCCTGGTTGAGGACGTCCATGGACTGTTCCTCTGCGGATCGCATCAGTTGTTCTATGCGCGCGCCCAGGCCGGAGTAACTGGGGCGTTCGGCTTCGCGTAGTTGGCGGTGCGCCTCATTTAGTTCGGCTTCGAGCGCGGCGACTTTTGAATCGAGTTGTGCAACCTGGCCTTGGGCCTGGTTCAAATTCTGTTCAAGAATCTCAAGTTGCCGATCAACCGATTGACGGTCATATCCGCGCACGGCGCTAGGAAACCCGAAGTCAGACACTGAAAACCTCCATGGATATGGCGCCCGGGGAGCGCAGGGCAGGAAAACACGCAGCGCCTTAAGCCTAGTGGGTCGAACGGGCGCTTGAGAACCTTTTTTCGTGAAAACACTCAAGCGAAACGGGTAGCGGGTGTTTCGGGTGGGCTTGGACTGCACCTAGGCCTCGTTGGGCTAGCGGCCCTTGAGCCGTTAGGGTGTAGGCGAATCGATTGTGTTCGCGACCAAGGGAATCTAGCGAGTGTTAAGACGTTGGCTGGCGGGTGGCGCCGTCATCATCGGTGTGGTGACGGTGGTTTTGGCGGTGTGTTCCGCTACCGTGTGGCGCCCCGCCGATCATGTGACTGCCCAGTTCAAGGCCGCCGCAGGGACGCAGGCCGTGATTACTGCGCCTGGTGTGTTGGAGGCTCAGGCGGACTTTGTGACGGTCACGGTGGACCCGGTGGTGCCGGTTGTGGTGGCTATTGGCCGGGAGACGGATGTGGCCGCTTGGGTGGGTGATTCGCCCGTCGAGACGATCACCGGCTTCACTTCGAAACACGCTTTTAAGGTGTCGGAGGAGGGGTCGGACCAGCCGATCGCTGATGCCGCCGATTCCGATCTTTGGGTGGTCTCGCGGCAGTTCGCGAAGGAGGGCACCCTCCAGTGGGACAGGCGGCCCGAAGGGCGTTGGTCGTTGGTGGTGGCTCCGGTGTTGCCTGAGGTAGCCGCTGATCCCGCGGCCGAGGAGCCAGTCGAGGGCGCGGAGGCTGCCCCGGAGGGTGATTCCAGTGGTGAAGGGGAGTCGAACCCCACCGACGATGCCGTCTCCCCAGTTTTAGAGGGCACTACCGTCACGTTGACGTGGCCGCAACAGGTTTCGACCCCGTTCTTGTGGCCGGGTGTTGCCTTGGGCGGTCTGCTGGCGCTGGCGGGCTTGTTGGTGTTGGCGGCGACGCTGGTGCATCGCGCGCCTGCGGCGAGCCGGGTGGCGGGCGCGAGGCAGGGGCGCGCGGGGCGTGTCCGGCCCGCGCCGG
>JAITJY010000429.1 GCA_031278675.1 Bifidobacteriaceae bacterium | reverse complement strand
TGGTCAGCGCCCAGGGGCAGATTTCATTCCGGGTCTTGTCCTCACACGCCCTGGTCCCCGCTGAACACGAGTCGCGAATCGCCGAATCCGGTGCGACCACTGGAGCCGCCACACAGCCGACGCGGCAACACCCCACAACCCCAACCAGCAGACTCTGCCAAGAACCCGGGCGGCCTGCGCCCCGGGAACGGGAGTTGGGCCCGGGTTGAGCGGGGGTCGGCGGGGCGGGCGGCCTGCGCCCCGGGAACGGGAGCTGCGCCTTGGTGAGCGAGGGCCGGCGGGGCGGGGGGCGGCATCGTGCAGCGGGGCGTTTGCTGCCATCTACCCACGGTGCCGCTGGTTTTTTATCGGCCCAAAGGCCCCAAACGCAAAGCTGGTGCGCGACACGCGGCGCGGGGTATTTGTGTTTACCGGGCTTCGCGCCCTAGCGTCGTATCCGTATAACTAGGCCTAGCAGCATCGGAGGACCCCGTGGCGGCACCACAGATCAACCTTGCGGTAATCAAGGTGGTCGGGATCGGCGGAGGCGGCGTCAACGCCGTCAACCGGATGAAGGAAGCGGGCCTGAAGGGCGTCGAATTCATCGCCATCAACACTGACGCTCAGGCGCTGTTGCTGTCGGATGCCGACGTCAAACTGGACATTGGGCGCGAGGTGACCCGCGGGCTCGGCGCTGGAGCAGACCCCGAAGTGGGGCGCCGGGCGGCCGAAGATCACGCGAACGAAATCCGTGAGGTCCTCCAGGGCGCGGACATGGTGTTCGTTGCCGCTGGTGAGGGCGGCGGCACGGGTACGGGCGGGGCGCCGGTGGTGGCGCGGATCGCCCGCGAACTAGAAGCCCTCACGGTGGGTGTGGTGACCAAGCCGTTCGCGTTCGAAGGCAAGCGCCGCGACGCCCAAGCGGCTGCGGGGATCGAAAAGCTCCGCGAAGATGTCGACACGTTGATCGTCATACCGAACCAACGGTTGATCCAGATTTCCGACCCGGGTATCTCCATTTTGGATGCCTTCCAGGCCGCAGACCATGTGTTGTTGTCCGGCGTCCAAGGGATCACCGACCTGATCACCGAGGCGGGTTTCGTCAACGTGGACTTCGCGGATGTCGACTCGGTGATGCGTGGCGCGGGCAGCGCCTTGATGGGGATCGGTGTGGCGCGCGGCGAAGACCGGACGGTCAGAGCGGTGGAGATGGCGATCTCGTCGCCGCTGCTCGAAGCCTCGATTGATGGCGCCCACGGCGTGCTGCTCGCCTTCAAGAGCGCGAAGGACATCTCGTTGGAGGAAGTGGTGCGGGGCGCCACCTTGGTCGAGGAGGCCGTCCATCCCGAGGCTTTGATCATCTACGGCCACACGGTCGATGACGCCCTCGGCGACGAAGTCCGCGTTACCGTGATCGCGGCTGGCTTCGACGCGCCAAGTTCGGCTTATACGGGCGAATTGGGCGTCAAGCAGACCACCGGCGCCAATGCCGTGACCCCGGTGGCGCAGGACCCGGCGCCGTTGACGCCCGCCGGGGTGCCCGTAGGGGGTCCGGCCGCCGCGCCGGACCCGGTTCCCGTCCCGCCGCTGTTGGCTCCGTTGCCCGATGCCGCGCCGCCACCCAAGCCTTCCGTCTTCCGTCCCAGCGCCCACATTCCGCCGGCCCACACTCCGGCTAAGCCGCTGTTCCCGACCGATCCCGTGTTGCCGCGTGACACCTCCGGGATGGATTCGCCGACCTCGCAGGTGCCATCTCCGCCGCTGTTCGAGTCGACTCTCCGGTCTCAGTTCGGCACCAGGCCGAGGGTCCCGAAGGAAGAGTTGAACGTGCCGTCGTGGCTCAACGAGGATTGAGTGTTCTTGCGGGGCGGCTGCGCCACGGGGTAATTGACAGTTTGTGGCGCGTGCGTCTGGCGCCCCGGCGGGGGTGCGGGCGGCGGTGATTGACGGTTTGCTTGAGGTGGACCTGGGTCCACGGGTGCGGGCTGGGTTTACCACCACGCGGTTCAACTTGGCGCTGGCAGCCGGTGTGGCCGCGCTGCGCGCGGCCTGGGGCACGCCATTGGCCTTAGCTGATCAGGTCCACGGCGCAACGGTGGCCTGGGTCACCCGCCCCGGCCCTGCGGCCACCGCAGGGCCAAGCGGCCTGGTGGAACTGGCGCGCGTCGGCGCGGTGCGTGCGGGACCAGACGCCCTGGCGGGCGCGGGGCCAGTCGGCCCCGGCGCGGGCGGACTGGATGGTGCCGGGGTGAGCGTGTACCCGGCGTGTGACGCTTTGGCGGCCGGGGTGGATGGTGCTGGGGTGAGCGTGTACCCGGCGTGCGACGCTTTGGTGGCCGGGGTGGACGGCATCGGGCTGGTGATACGCACTGCCGACTGCGTACCTGTGCTGCTGGCAGACCCGTCAGCGGCGCTGGTCGCGGCCGTCCACGCCGGCTGGCGCGGCCTGATGGCGGGGGTGGTGAACGCGGCGCTGGGCGCACTGCAAAGCCGGGGAGCCCGCCACGTGCGGGCGGCGATCGGCCCGGCGATCTGCGCCGACCATTACCAGGTAGGCCAGGACCTGGCAGCGGCGGCAGCCCAGGCGGGGCATAGTGTGTCGCGCGGACCGGACGGCACTGCCCACCTGGATGTGGCGGCCTCCGTGCGCGCCCAACTCGAAGCCGGCGGGGCGCGCATCGTGGCGGACCTTCGCGAATGTACCGCCGAATCGGCGCGGCTGTTTTCCTGGCGGGCGCGCCGCGACACCGGCCGCCAGGCGGCCCTGATAGCGCTGACCTGACCTCTCCGGGATCGGCTGCCGGGCGGCCCTGATAGCGCTGACTTGACCTTTCCGGGATCGGCTGCCAGGCGGCCCTGATAGCGCTGACTTGACCGCCCCGGGATCGGCTGCCAGGCGGCCCTGATAGCGCTGACCTGACCTCCCCGGGATAGGCAATCGGGGCCACTTCGGCCATTTCATAGGCGACACGCCGGGGAATGTGGCCTACGCAGCGCCCCCAGACCCTTAGGTTGCTGTTTGGGTTCATCTTCCCCACCCACTCAGAACGGAGAGTTAGCAGTATGGCCGGTTGGATGCAGAACACTGGAAGGAAGCTCGGCCTCCTTCCGTCGGACGCCGAAGAGTACGACTATTACGACGACCAGACCGAGGAGACGATCGCAGATGTCAGAGAGATCCGTCCGGCTCGGCCGCGACTGACCGTGGCTGAGCAAACGCACCGCATTGTCACCGCGCACCCGCGTAATTGGGACGACGCGAAGATGATTGGAACCACGTATCGCGAATCGGTCCCGGTGATCATGAACCTGTCGCAGGTCAACGACGCCGACGCGCAGCGCCTCGTGGACTTCGCAGCTGGCTTGGCGCTGGCGATGCGGGGCCGCCTGGAGCGCATCACGAAGCAAGTGTTTCTACTGTCACCGGCCACCCTCGACGTCTCGGAAGTCGCGGCTGAACCGTCACGCCGCTTCGATACGGACTGACTTAGGTCTTAGGTGCGCACCGCTGCCCACATTATCTGGCTGGTTGCTTGGCTCTACCTGTTGGTGCTGGTAGCCAGGCTGGTGATTGGGCTGGTGCTGGCGATCAGCCGGGACTGGCGCCCCAAAGGCGCCGGGGCTGCGGTAGCCGAACTGGTCTACACCCTGACCGACCCACCGCTCAAAGCCGTGCGCAAAGTGATCAGACCCGCCCGGTTGGGGCCGATAGCACTCGACCCTGGCTTCATTGTGGTCATGTTGGGAGTATCCGTCATCGCGTTTATTGCCGCAAAGCTGGCCGCCGGTGGGTGAGCCGGTGGGTGAGGCGCTGGGTAAGCCGGTGGGTGAGCGGACTGGCCGGATACGCCCGGAGCGGCGCGGCGCGGAAGTTTTTTTGGGCCAGAAATGCTGTTTTAGCGTGGAGAATGCGGCAACTCGCCCAGGATCGACTAGCGTAGGTACAAGTGTAAGCCTCATCAAGGGGCCCCAGAGAATCTGATTAGGTGGGAAACATGGCGCAACTGACTGCAGACGATGTGGTGCTGAAGGGCTTTCAGACCACAAAGTTCCGCGAGGGATATGACCAGGAAGAGGTCGACGATTTCCTGGATGAGGTCGCCTTATCCATGCGCACCCTGACAGCCGAAAACGACGACTTGAAGAGCAAGTTGGCAGCCGCCGAACTGCGCATCGCTGAGCTGGAGGCGGCTGCGGCAGACTTGTTGCCGGAGGCGGTAGCTGCGCCCGGCGGGGCGCCAGGGCGGCCAGCGCCGGCCCCCATCCCGGTCCCGGTCCCGGCACCCAACGCGGTCCCTGAACCGTCACGCGCGGCACCAGGTGGCCCGTCGGCCTTCACGCCGCCGGTGGCGGCGCCGGCCGTTGCCGCAGCCCCGCTGCCTGAGGAGGAATCAGCCACCGGGATGCTGGCGTTGGCCCGCAAACTGCATGATCAGTATGTGCAGGCCGGACAGGAAGAAGGCGATCAAATCCTGTCCGAAGCGAAAGCCAAAGCGACCGGCATTGTGCGCGAAGCTGAGGAAACAGCGCAGCGGACCAAGGCCAGGCTGGAAAAGGAGCGGTCGGACTTGGAGCGCGAGATCGAAGGCTTGCGGATCTTCGAACGGGATTACCGCACGCGCTTGCGCACCTATCTGTCGAACCTGCTCTCCGACATCGACGGCAGCAAAGGCGACCAGAAGCCGGTCGACGCGCTGGGCGGTAGCTGATCCGGGCTAAGCCTCGATCCACCGATCCTCGCCTACTGCGCTGCTCCAGCCAGGCACGCTGGACGCCCCCGGCCAGCTCAGCAGGCCGGGGGCCTGCCATCGCCGGCCAGGAATGCCTATCGCACCCGTCCGGTGCTTCCCTGCGGCGATCATCGGTAGATCCGGGCTAAACTTGCCCGGTGAGCCAGGCCACTACTGACGATCCCCCGCGCGCACCTGACGTGCGCCCCGCCCAGGGCCATGCTGTCCTGCTGGCGGGGATCGCGCTGATTGTCGTGGTTATTGACCAGGTCACCAAAGTTCTGGCCATCAGCCAACTTGACACAGGGAGCGTTGTTAGTTTGCTAGGACCGTGGCTGCAGTTGCGCCTGGTGCGCAACCCCGGCGCGGCGTTCTCCATGGGTGAGTCACTGACCTGGGCATTTACTATCCTGGCCGCGTTGGTGGTGGTAGGCGTGATCCTCGCTGCGAAACGCGTCAAGACTACGAGCTGGGCGTTCACGCTGGGTTTACTGGTTGGTGGGGCCGCCGGTAACTTAGCTGACCGCCTGTTCCGCGACCCTGGTTTTGGTCGGGGCCACGTGGTGGACTTCATCGACTACGCCGGCCGGTTCGTGGGTAACGTCGCGGACATTGCGATAGTCGGGGCCATGGTGCTGATGGTGTTCGGCGTGATCCGGGGAATTGGTCTGGACGGGGTGCGCCGGTGAGGCGGGCGCTGCCCGTCCCCGAGGCTCTAGCCGGTGAGCGTGTCGATGTCGCGGTGGCCCGCCTGACGGGCCTGAGCCGGGCCCAAGCGGCGGAACTGGCGGCTGCGGGTCGGATCGGCTTGGGCGGCCAAGTGGCCGCCAAATCCTCCCGGTTGACGCTGGACGCGTTGCTTGAAATCGAGTTGCCGGACCCGCCAGCCGGCGGGGGAGCTGCGGGCGAGCCTGAGCCAGTGGCCGAATTGCCTGTGGTCTACCAAGACGCCGACCTGGTGGTTGTCAACAAGCCGGTCGGTGTGGCCGCCCACGGCGGCCCAGGGTGGCATGGCCCAACCGTGATTGGGTCGTTGCTGGCTGCGGGGATCAGGCCGGCGCGGGGTGGCCCGCCGGAACGGCGGGGGATTGTTCAACGTCTGGACGTGGGAACATCCGGGGTCATGATGGTCGCAAAGAGCGAGCAGGCGTACTCTATCCTAAAACAAATGTTCAGGGATCGCGCGGTCAAGAAGATCTACCACGCGGTGGCTCAGGGACTACCGG
>JAITJY010000396.1 GCA_031278675.1 Bifidobacteriaceae bacterium | reverse complement strand
AGAATACATTCAGATCACCGATCCGGAGATCGGGTCCGCACGGCTCATGAAAGACGCCCCGCTGGGTCTTTATTCCGTCGATCTGCTAGTACCGGACGGCGATGCCGCGATTGCGGTGGCGCAGAAGAACGGCTTCATTCTGACTGGCCAGATGAGCATATACAACTGCCAAGAAATCTGGATGCGGCATCCGGAACTCGAAATTGACATCGAATTCATGGTCCCGCCGCCGGCGGGCTACGTCCAAGGTAGCGACCCAGAAGCCGAAAAAGCGTGGGTCAGGATCTACGGCAACGACGGCACAGAAGACCTCTACTTCGACTAGAAGGGCAACGGTATGTTCGATTTCAAAGGCAAAACCGCGTTTGTGACGGGCGGCGCAAGTGGCATTGGTCACGCGATCGCCCGGCGGCTCGCCACCGAAGGATGCAAAGTCGCAATGGCTGATGTCGACCAAAGTCGGCTCGCCAGCGCGTTGGATGGGTTCCCGGGTGAGGCGATGGACGTCAGACTCGATGTCCGTGACGCCGAAGCATGGAGGGACGCCAAAGCTGCCGTCGAACAGAAGCTGGGTCCCGTCAGTGTGCTGATCAACTGCGCCGGCATCATGGACAACCCCGCCGTTCCCATGCCGGAACGCGGCCTGGTGGACTATCCGTTCGACCAGTGGGACCGGATGATCGACATCAGTTTGACCGGGATCGCCTATGGGATCATGACCTTCGGTCGTGACATGCGCGAACGCCGGTTGGGACACATCGTCAACACCTCTTCAACCCAAGGTTTGATCCCAACGGCCGGCGTGGCCGCCTATTCGGCCTCAAAATGCGGGGTCGTTGGGCTCAGTGAGGCTGTCCGTGACGAGTTGTCCTTCTACGGCGTTGGGGTCTCGGTGCTGTTCCCTGGGATGACGGCCACGCGACTCGCGTCCAATGCGGCAAAACGGGACGGCATAAGCAACGACCGGCTCACCGAAACAATGCCTGGTCTTGACCCGGCAGTGACGGCTGCAATGGTGGTTGATGCCATTAATAACAACAAGCTATATATCCTAACACACGGCGAATACCGCAAATTCTTCGAGGACCGCTGCATGCGCATGGTAGCAGCATTCACCGAAGTCCCCACCAGCCCCGGTTATGACCCGGCCAAGCCATTGCCGGGAACCCGCGAGTGGGCGAATAATCCAGCCATGTGGGGCTTTGTCTGAGCACATCAGGTCAAGATATCCCTAACCAAGTAATACGAGAAAGGTCAAATGTAATGGGAATATTGGAAGGCCGTAAGGCCATTCTTGTCGGCGCTAGTTCCGGTCTAGGTTACGGCTGTGCACTACGCTTCGCGGAAGACGGCGCTGATGTGGTGGCGGCGGCGCGGCGGCTCAACAAACTAGAAGAGTTGGCCGAGGACGCCCGCAGCCGCGGCTTTACCGGTAAGATCATTCCGGTCCAATGCGATATCGATAAAGAAGAAGATCTCGAGGCGCTGGTAGAGCGTGCTTTTTCGGAATTTGGGCAGATTGATATTCTGGCCGCGATCGCTCAGGGTAATTTGGGTGTCCCAGCCTACTTGGCAGACACTACGCCCAAACTGGCCTTGGAGAGCTACCGGACCGGTCCGCTCTACACCATGTTGTTGATGCAGCTCTGCTTCCCGCACATGAAAGAACGCAATTACGGGCGCATTGTGACTTGCGCCTCGGGTTCTGCGGTCTCTGCCACGACCGGGTTCACCGCCTATGCCATGGCGAAAGCCTCGGTCATGACTCTGACGCGCAAAGCGGCAGTGGAATGGGGCAGATACGGTATCACCACGAACTGCATCTTCCCGGTGACAAAGAATGACCATTTCGGCACCAACGAGCAAAGTAAACGGGCCGAAGAAGGTGTGGCGGCGATGAGCCCGGTGCGTTACATGGGCGAGCCCTACAAGGACGCATCCCCGATCGTTTCGTTCATCGCGAGCGAAGGGGCGCATTACCTCAATGGGCAGATGATAGGCATCTGTGGTGGCCTGCAACTGCTCGCGTGACTGAGCATTAACCGTCTTGAAGCCGCCGTAGGCGCCGGTTGTTGCCTCGCCGCCAGGCGAGGCAACCGGCAAAGCCCCGCAGTTTGTCCGGCGGTAGCAATTTTGGACGATGCCGCCCGCGACGTCCGGCGCTAACCGGCGTGGGCGGCATCGTCCTTGCCTGTAAACCGAAGCGCCCTAAACCCGGCGCTCAAAAGAAAGCGAGAAATGCATGAACCCATTCGAGAAGGCGCCATCAAGTAAGAAACTGATGACGTTCCTTGGTATTTGTGCGGCAATGGTCGTGGCGCTGTTCCAATCGAGCGGGCTGTCAACAGTTTTGCCTGCTGCGGTGGCAGACGTAGGAGGGCAGGAACTCTACCCGCTTGCGTCCACGCTGGGCGGCGCGATCACCGTGCTGACCATGCCGTTGTTCGGCTGGTTGGGAGCCAGGTACCCGGCCGGGAAGCGCACCTTGTTGACGGCGTCGTTGGTGGTTGGCGCGCTGGTGTGCTTTGCCCGGGCGTTGGCCCCCAACATGCCAGTGATCATTGTGACCAGCCTGTTTTGGGCATTCACCAGTGCCGGTGTCTATGTCATCAGCTACACCATGATCCGCGACATGTACCCGCCAGAACGCGCCGGCGTGCTGCTCGGCACGGTGGCGACCATGTCCGCAGTCGGCACCCTGGCTGGACCCGTTGTGACCGGTTTGCTGATCGACAACTTCGGTTGGCGGATGGCGTGCCACGCGTTGTGGCCGCCGATGATGATCGCCGCAGCCATGGTGTTCTTTGGAGTTAAAGTCAGTGCCGCCGATGCCGCGCCAATGGCCCGCGATACCGGCAAGTTCGACTTCCTGGGCTGCCTGGCATTTGTGTTGTTCCTGGGGAGCATCATCCTGGTGCTGTCCATGGGCGCATCCGCGTCCGGGAGCGCCTTCTTGCCCTTCGGGCAAATCGGCTCGAACTTGTTGATCGCCGCTTCTGTGGTCGGACTTGTTGTGTTCGTCATGGTTTTGAAGAAGAAGGGCGACAAAGCGATTGTGCCAATTGGGGCGCTGAAGAACCGCAACGTCGCGGTGCTCACGGGCTGCAATATCACATTGATGGCGTCAGCCATGGCGCTGTATTTCTTTGTGCCCAGTTATGTGCTGCTGGTGATGAAGGGTACGGCCACCCAAGCGGCGCTGACCATCGCTGCGACCAGCTTGGTTGGTCTGGTCCTCGGTCCTATTTTCGGGAAGTGGATTGGTAAGACAGGCAGTGCCCGTGGCGTGCTGTTGCTTGGAACCCTGGTCCGCCTCGCAGTCACGGTGGCGTTCTTGTTGTTGCTGAAGCCGACAGCGTCCATTTGGTTGGTCTACGTCCTGATGTTCCTGGTGGGCATCTACAACATCCAGGCGACCACCATGAACTCTGCGGCGCCGCAGATCCAGGTGCCCGCCGAGATCCGGGTTCAAGGCAACTCTGTCATCCAGCTTGGTATGACCATTGGCTCAAGTATCGGAATGGCTGTCTACACATTGCTGATCGCCATGTATGGGCTTGAGCAGGGCTTGACCGTGAGCTTGATCGTGGCACTGGTCTTGGCGGTTATCGGGCTGTTCCTCGGTCTGTTGCTGCGTCCCTTGCCAAAAGAAGGGGCGACCCCTGAGAAGGAACCGGCCAAGGCTGAATGAGGCGCCGGACCGGGCACCGGATTTTGGGCTTTGCGGTGCTCGGTCCACCGAACGAAAGTCGACCGAACGAAAGGAGCACTATGAAATCCGTCATTGTTTCAGGCCCGGGTACTAATTCCTGGGTCGATATCGAATGTCCCGAGGCGGGACCGAAAGATGTCTTGTTGCGGATGCGGGCGTGTGGCGTTTGCGGCTCGGATTCCCTCTACACCCGCGTGGGCGGCATCCCACCCCGCCAGGGCCACACGCCGTTGGGTCATGAACCCGCTGCGGAAGTGGTTGAGGTCGGGTCACAGGTCGCGGGGGTCGCGGTGGGTGACCACGTCGTGGTTGACTCATCGGCCCTGGTAGACGGCCTGTTGGGGGGTGGCGGCGCCCAAGGCGGGCTGTCTGAATATATCGTGATCAAGGACGCCCAGTTGGGTCGCCAATTCCGTATTGTGCCGCCGGATCTCCCCTGGGAGGTGGCGGCCCTCAATGAACCGATGGCCGTCGCGTTGCATGGGATCAACCGTTCGGGTGCCAAAGCCGGCGACAAAGCTGTGGTGTTCGGTGCGGGACCGATTGGCCTGGGTGTGACCATCGGGCTGAAGGAGAGGGGGGTGAGTCACGTCACCGTCCTTGATCTGATTCCCCGGCGCCTTGAAGTGGCGCTGCGCGTAGGCGCCGATTCGGTGATCGATTTCGGTAAAGAGGATGTCGAGGCCCGGATCATTGAACTGCAAGGTGAGGGCAAGAACGCACTCGGCGGCGGGGGCCGCGCGGCCACCGACGTCTGGTTTGACGCGGCCGGCGCCCCGGAGGTGATTCTGACAGCACTGAATCTCGCTAAAGCGCGCACCGTGCTGACAGTTCTGGGGGTTCACAAGAAACCGGTCGAAATCAACTTCCAGAAGATCCTTAACAGCGAAATCGACATCCGCATGTCGATGGCTTATCCCACCGAGATTTTTGAGGTAACCGACTCAATCATCGCGAATGTCGCAAAATACGGTGAGATAGTCTCCGACCTGATTCCCTTCGAGCGTGCGTTGCATGCTCTAGAACTCGGAGGTGATCCGCAGGCCACGGTCAAGACCGTGGTGGTCATGGACTGACCGGCGTTCGCCAACATCCGGAGGGGGCTGGGCGCCTCAGCTCCCTCCGGACGCGCGCGGGCGGAGCAGCCACAGACGGCGGGTGGGACGGGTCATGGCGACGTAGAGATCGGCGGCGCCCGTGCGCCGGTCGAAGGCTGTTTCGGTGCCGGCCGAGGCCCGGATCGCATCCGGGCCAACAATTATGACCTCATCGAACTCCAGTCCCTTGGTCGCTGATGCGTCCAGGATGGACAACGGGAAATCGAGCGGATTCTCGTCCGGACGGGCGACCTTGTCCGCCAAAGGTCCGGCCGCGACGGCCTCCCGCACGCCGGCCAGGTCAGCGCCGGTGGCGATCAGGGCCACACGCCCCACTTCGCCACGCGGCAAATGGGCCTGCGCTATCCGGACCGCCTCAGCCACCGGGTCATCGACCGTGCGTACCACCAGCGCGTCCCGAACCTCCCGCGCGGCCACATCATTGCCGACGGGCAAACCGGCGGCGCGGGCCACCTTCTGAGCTGCCCGGACCACCTCACCCGGTGTCCGGTAGTTCACGCTCAGTTCTTCGAGACGCCACCGTCCCCGGCCGAGCGCCTTATCAAGGGAACCCTCCCACCGCCCGCTAGCGCCGGGGGAGCGGGTCTGGCCCGCATCGCCGACTATCGTCAGCGACCGCGTGGGGCAGCGCCGCAGCAGCGCCCGCCAATCCATGGGGGTCAATTCCTGGGCTTCGTCGACCACGATATGGCCGTAAGTCCAGGCCCGGTCCGCACCGGCGCGTTCCGTCAGCGTCAACGACGGCCCGCCCGCCGCGAACCGGTCAGCCAGTTGCTCGGCCGTGACCAGCCCCGCGCCGGCCCCGCTGGACAACACCTCACGCGCGTATTCGACGTCCTGGCGCCGCCGCAAAGCCGCATGGCGC